>JAFQUG010000289.1 GCA_017408625.1 Clostridia bacterium
AAGGAATGGTTTGAGCAGGCTGACGCTTTCATGGCGCTGGTTAAGGGCAAGACCTTAGCTGAGGTCAAGGCCCTGGTTGCTGAGGGCAACAAGGGCAATGACGAGGTTATGAACGCCGGCTGCACTATCATGATCAACGAGTTTGTTCTGGCCATCGAAAAGGCTGTAGGCAACGCAGTTGATTCCGCTGCAACCGCTGAGCATACGCTCAAGCTGGGCATGTACACCGAGCAGACTTGCAAGGACGCATCTGAGGATGCAGCAGGCCAGAACAAGGTTGAGACCACCATGTTCGCAGCAGCTGTTGATTCTGAGGGCAAGGTTGTTGTTGCAAGCAGCGACTGCGCACAGATCGTGTTTGGCTTTGATGCTGCAGGTGCTTCCACCTATGACCTGACCAAGGCTGCACAGACCAAGAAGGAGCAGGGCGACAACTACGGTATGGTCGCTTACGCAGGTGCCGCTAAGGAGTGGTACGCACAGGCTGCTGCATTTGATGCTGCATGCGTTGGCAAGACCGCTTCCGAGATCGCAGGCCTGATGGGCTCTGACAACTACGGCAATGCAGACCTCAAGGCTGCAGGCTGCACCATTCTTGTAAACGGCTTTGTAAAGGCTGCTTCCAAGATCGGCTGATTCGAGAAAAGGATAAAACGGGAGGCTCGCCTCCCGTTTTACACTTAAAAAACATGAAACGAGTTGTATTATTGATTTTGTCTGCTGCAATGCTGACTTCATGCCTGGGTATGAGCGCGTGCGAGCAGAGCAAACAGAAGTTTACAGAATACTCTTTTGATTACTTTGACACCGTTACCACGATAACGGGATATACAAAGAATCAGGAGGAGTTTGACAAGGTATGCGCAGAGATGCTTGCATTGCTCGGTGAATATCACAAGCTTTTTACCATCTATCATCGCTATGACGGTATGGAGAATCTGTGTACCATAAACGAATTGGTTGATGGAGAGCACCGTACCGTAACGGTAGACCGACGCATCATCGATATGCTGCTTTACGCCAAGCAAGCTTACGAGTTGACGGATGGAAAGGTCAACGTTGCCATGGGCAGCGTGCTGTCTATCTGGCATGAGTACCGAGAGGATGGTATGGATGAGCCGTGGAATGCTCAACTTCCTCCTGTGGAGCTGCTGCAAGAAGCAGCAGAGCATATCGATATCCAAAAGATTTTGATTGACGAGCAGGCCTGTACAGTCACACTTACCGATCCGCAAATGAGATTGGATGTGGGCGCGATTGCGAAGGGTTATGCTGTGGAAATGGTGGCCCGGCAAATGGAGCAAAAGGGCATTACGGGATACGTGATCAACGTAGGCGGAAATGTTCGTACGCTTGGCGCAAAGCCGGACGGAAGCGGTTGGACGGTCGGTGTTGAAAATCCCGACGAAGACGCTGACGATTATCTTGCATATCTGCAGCTTAACGGGAAATCCCTGATCACCAGTGGTTCCTATCAGCGTTATTTCATTGTGGATGGAAAGAGATATCATCACATTATCGATCCTGCAACGTTGATGCCGGCTGAATATTTCACGTCGGTTTCTATCGTATGTGACAGCTCGGCAGACGGTGACGCACTCTCGACTGCGCTTTTTTGCATGACGTACGAGCAGGGGCTGGCCTTGATCGAGTCGCTTGACGGTGTGGAGGCTATGTGGCTGACCGTGGAAGGTAATCTGTATTATTCAAGCGGTTTTTCTGCGTATCAAACAGAATATTAAGAATTATTAAGATTCTCCCATGATATCCATATTCCTGTCGAAATATGCTATAATTTGTCTATAGCATGAATTGAGAAAAGGAGCAAGGACATGGGGGAATTTTTTGGCTTTGGTGAGATGACCACTGAGCCCGCAGGCGCGTATTCCTGGCAGCATCTGACCTTTGTAACTTCTTTGGTTCTAGTCATGACGGCTCTGGCCATTATGATCGGCCTTTATTATCGTAAGCATCCCGAAAAGAATAAAAACGTACCGTTGATCTGGGCAGCCATACTCATCGATGGGGTTGAGATAATCAAGATCGTGCTCAATTGCGTGCAATCGGACGAGCCTGTGCAATCGCTCTTGCGCAACCTGCCTCTGTTTTTGTGCAGCATTCAGCTGATCACACTGCCGCTTGCTGCATTTTCCAAGGGAAGGCTTAAGGAAGCCACGCTGGATTTTGTGTTGATCTTTGGCTTGTTGGGTGCACTCGCAGGTACTTACGGTGCAGCGCAGAACTATAATGCATATCCGATTTTCTATTATGTCAACGTCTGCTCCGGTATCACGCATTGTATTTCCGGTTTTGCCTCTCTTTACATTGCCATTTCGGGCATGACCAGCATGAAAAAGAAGAACATTGGTATCACGTTCGCCATACTTAGCGTGTGCTGCGTGCTCGCATACGTGGTCAACGTTCTCACCGACTACAACTACATGTTCCTGATGCAGGGTGACGGCACGCCTTATGATATTCTGTATAATCTTATGGGCGGAAACCCCGTGCTGTATCCGCTTGGTGTGGTTGTATTGTTCCTTGTATATATTGTTGCATTCTATATGGCCTATTTTGGGATTACTTACAAGAAAAGCAAGGCTTAAGCCTTGCTTTTTCTTCGCTCCTCGATTGACAGGGAAGACGAACTCTGCTATAATAAAGACATATTAGGAATCGGGGGATGCATGTGGAGAAAACAGTATTGCTGACAAAAAACAGGATCATGCAAGACCTTGCTCAAGAGGTCAAGCGCAGAATCAAAGGAGATCTGATTGTTGGAGCGTTTATGATCTTTTCCCTGATTTTGGGTGCGATCATCTTGTATGCTTTGCATGCAAAGCAAGCTCCTGCCGCAATGATTCTGATGTGCGTGCTTGGAGTATTGCTTTTATACTATCTTGTCTGGGGCATTGTCGAGCTTATCACGCTCGGTCGCATGAAAAAGCGAATCCTTGCAAGAAGGTTCAGCATCATTCGCGACACCTTGGTATGCGCAAATGAGAACATGCGGCCCATAGATAACGAGATCAAAATGGACATCAGACACAGAGGCAAGGGAACGCAACCGAAAAAAGACGAGTATATTTTTGAGAGTGGCATTCGCTACGTCAGAAATGCGAATGAGCCGGATGCGTTTGGCCTGCGCGGAATCATGCAGTATGCGGATGATCCGATTCCATTTATCATTGTCGTATATCATGATCGCCCAACAGCGCCCGTATTGCTCTATAATGAGCGTGTATTCAGATATGAGGAGACAGTTGAATGAAAAAAGAGATATTAACAGATGAAGTTATCCTGCAGGATATTCTCAAGAATGAGGAAAAAAAGGCCCAAAATAACGACAACAAAACGCTGATTTGGGTCATGCCCATAGCGGCTCTTGCTATCCTTGCAGGCTATGCCGTATCGTGGGTGCTTGCCATACCGATCGGCCTTCTGGCAATCGTGCCCATTGTCCTGTATTTCAAGCAGAACAAGAAGGATCGCGAGATCGTCGAATCAGTAGAGTACGATGGCGAATTTGTTATCTCCACGGATAAATTGTCTCATATAGACAAAGAGCAGGTATATGAGCCTCACACCCACTACAGGCCGGGAATGAGTACTCACACGCATTACACAAAGTGCATAACGGTATTTTATTTTGACAATGCGAAGTGGCGCGTGCCTGAGACCGAGAAGCTTTATGCATGGAGTAAGGAGATGTATATCTCTCCCGAGGGGCTGGACAATACCTCGCTGCGCGGTGACGAATTCTACCTGGTATCTCGTAAGGGCGAGGCAGAGGTGGCATACGCCTACAACAGAAAATTCTTTGAATATAAAGGAAATCACACTGTTTCATAAAGGAGAAGACAGTATGAACAATCGTGAATGGTTCAAAAATGAGGCAAAATTCGGTCTTATGATCCATTGGGGGCTTTACTCCTTGTTGGCCGGTGAATATAAGGGTCAGCGCATGGATATGATCGCGGAATGGGCGCAATCCTATTTCCGCATCCCGAACGAGGAGTATGCACAGCTGGCAAAGGCCTTTAACCCCGTGTATTTTGACGCGGAGGAATGGGTCAAGCTTGCCAAGGATGCGGGCATGAATTATATGGTGGTAACAAGCAAGCACCACGACGGCTTTTGCATGTTCAAATCCGAATACGATGACTACAACGTGGTGGATGCCACGCCCTTTGGCCGTGACGTGATTGCGGAGCTTTCTGCAGCCTGCAAAAAGCACGGTCTGAAATTCGGCCTGTATTATTCGCAGGAGCTGGATTGGCACGAGCCCAACGGTGGTGGCTATCACCCCACGCACCTCAACGTATGCGACACGCATTGGACAAACAACTGGGACTATCCGGATGACGATGCAAAGGACTACGAGCAATGCTTCCGCGCAAAGATTCTGCCGCAGATCCGCGAGATCCTGACCAAATACGGTGACTTGTGCCTGCTTTGGTGCGATACCCCCCATCAGATTACGCCCGAGCAATCGCGCCAGCTGCGTGACCTTGTCAAGTCGATCCAACCGGACTGCCTGCTCAACAGCCGCATCGGCAATGATCTTGGCGATTACGTCTCTATGGGGGATAATGAGATCCCCGACGAATATATGGATGGCGTGCTGGTAGAGTCTCCCACCACGCTTAATGATACCTGGGGCTTTAAGTATTATGATGACAACTGGAAGAATGCAGACGAGGTCATTCGCATCAAGGAGCATCTCAATGCACGCGGCGTGAATTATCTGCTCAACGTAGGCCCAGATCACCTTGGTCGCATCCCCGCGCCTGCGCTTGAGATATTGCGAGAAGTAGGGAAGAGGGGAGAAAAATGACAGATTTATCAATAAAGAAACCAAATCAGATGTCCGAAGCTCCCACGTTACCGCCTTTACAGCAAAAAAGTGAGAGAAATATGGGCGTGGAGTTGTTCCGTATCGTATCTATGATGCTGGTGATCCTGCTTCACGTTATGGGGCACGGTGGAGTGCGTGGCTATTCGGAGCATCTGTCCACAAACTATCAGGTCGCATGGTTTATTGAGACCATCGGCTATTGCGCAGTGAACTGCTATGCGATTATTTCGGGCTTTGCCAATGTCAAAACCAAGTTCAAGTATCGCAGATTCGTTCATCTTTGGGTAGAAACTGTTGTGCTCATCCTTGCCATCACTACGATCGCCCACTTTTTTATTCCATCCATCGAGGTGCAAAAGGAATGGTGGCTTGGCGCACTCTTTCCGCTGACCAAGCGCGAGCTTTGGTATCTCTGCGCCTATTTCTTTATGTACCCGCTGATTCCTCTGATCAACAAAGGATTGCTTTCCATGAACCGTTGGCAACATATTGTAACGATTCTTTGGCTGCAGGTACCAACCATCTTCAAGCTGATCGCGCATAAGGACAGTTACGGCCTTGGCGGAGGCTATTCGACCATCTGGCTGATCTGTTTGTACGTGATCGGTGCGTATTTCCGCATTTACGGTGCTCCCAAGTGGGCAAAATGGTTTGTCACGCTGCCTGCGTTCTTCCTGTCCGCGTTTATTGCATGGTATAAAATGATATACATAGAAAAGCAGGCGGATCTGGGACTGATCGATAAGGACTCTGTACAGTATGATTTTCGTGACGACCTGGTCAGCTACGTCTCTCCCTTTATGGTGATCATGGCTGTCATGCTGCTGTTGTTCTTTATGCAGATCAAGATCAAAGATAAGCCGCTCAGAGTGATCATAGCCAACGTTGCCAAAACCACCTGGGGTGTGTTTGTGCTTCACGTTTGCTCAGCGGGCTGGGAATGGGATAAGATCTGGCATTCCTTCCGCGAATATGCCGATTATCCCACCTGGAAAATGGTGGTTTGGTCACTCGGCGCAGCGCTTGCCATCTTTTGGGTCACCTCGCTTTTTACACTCGGAAAGATATACTTATTCAAGCTGCTCAGGATTGATCGGGGAATTGAATTCTTAGCCGATCTTCCCGGAAAGCTGATCGCGCGCATCAAGGCCCAACATACACATCCCGAAAATATATAATTATTGTGATATAAACAAATAAAACCGCTATGAATTGATCATGGCGGTTTTATTATTCAGAATATGCCAATAAGTAGAGAAAGTATAAATATTATACTTACGGTTAATAAGCGGTTTACCAACAATGTCTTTACAGCGCAAATTATTATGTTATAATATAAGCAGAAGCAGACGTCGGCTTACTATTCATTATGGAGGTATCATATGGAAATGACCATTGGTGCAAACATCAAGCGTTTGCGTACAGCAAAAAATATCACACAGGAGCAGCTTTCGGTTGCGATGAACGTTACTTGTGCTGCCGTCAGTAAATGGGAACGAAGCGAAACTTATCCGGATATTACCAATCTGCAACCGTTAGCATACTTTTTTGGTGTAACTCTTGACGAACTTATGGGGTATGATCAGGAGAAATTTCAAGCACAAATTGATGAAGTGCTTTTGCTTTACAAAAAGCTTTGGAGAAGTGATCCCGTCAAAGCGCGTGAGATCATTATAAAGGCACGTAAGGATTATCCCAATGATTATTGGATTATGAGCAACTATATGTGGAATATGGCAGGAGACCTGGCTGACAATGATCCTGACATTCTGATTGCTCATCAGGAAGAGTTTCTTGCTATCTGCGAGAGAATTTTAGAAGGCTGTACGGAGGAACAGCTTCGTCTGAGTGCGTGGAATATGCGTGCAAAAATTCTCCATGCGGAGGGGAAAACGGAAGAAGCTCTTGAGATCTATCAAACCAATTTTGCTGATTGGTACACAACCGGAGCGCAAAAGACCGAGCAGCTGTTTGCCAAAGACACAGACGAATATTATTATTACTTGCAAAAGAACATGTATGAGCTTGTTGCCTTTGCAGGTGATAAATTGGCGCGTGCTATTTACTTTGACAATTCACTTACAGTGAAAGAAAAGGCCGAAAAAGCAAAGAAGTATGGGAAACTGATGCTAAATGCATTGGATGAAACAGGAGATGTGTACTTTGCGGGGCTTGCAGAAGCATTTTTGAATCGAATCAGAAATGATATGACATTCAGAGAAGGATCTGAAGAGGATATCGTTGTCCTGTTAGACATGAATTTATATGCAGCTCAACACATTTCTGAAGCGGTCAAAAAAGATGATGCTGTCCGTCAAGCATATTTCCCGAAACGCATTACGGTCAGTGCATACAACTTCCTTGAATGGTTGGTTGAAAGTCTTGTGAATGCACGTGACGGAAGACATGCAGAGCTTTTGCAAAATTCCGAATATGTTGCAGTGTTGGAAAAATACAGATAAAAAGGAACGGCTGAGTCACAAGACTCAGCCGTTTTGTGTATGAATATGGATTATCTCTGAATTCTTCCCGAGCCGTCGCCGCCTGCCAGCTTTTCCACCTCGGCAACCGTGACCATGTTGTAGTCACCGCCAATGGTGTGCTTGAGTGCGGATGCAGCAACTGCGAATTCTACAGCATCCCGGGTGTCTTTCCCCTTAAGGAGCGCATAAATGAGGCCGCCGCCGAAAGAGTCGCCGCCGCCAACGCGGTCGATGATGGTCAGCTCGTACTTCTTGGAGAAGCAGTACTTGTCTTCGGCAACGTTGTAGAGCATTGCGCTCCAGCCGTTGGCACTTGCGCTGTGGCTTTCCCGAAGCGTGATCGCAACCATCTCAAAGCCAAACTTGTCAGCCAACTGCTTTGCAACAGACTTGTAGCCCTCGTGGTTGATCTCGCCACCGTAAATGTCGGTCGCCTCAGCCTCGATACAGAAGACGTCCTTTGCGTCTTCCTCGTTGGAAATGCAAACGTCCACGTACTTGCAAAGCTTGGTCATGGTCTCGCGCGCCTGTGTACGAGTCCACAGCTTACCGCGATAGTTGAGGTCGCAGGAGATCTTAATGCCCTTGGACTTTGCTGCCCTACAGGCCTCCAGACAAATATCTGCTACGTTCTGACCCAACGCAGGAGTAATACCTGTGAAGTGGAACCATTCTGCGCCGTCAAAGATCTTATCCCAGTCAAAATCTGTGGCATCTGCTTTGGCAATTGCGGAGTTCGCACGGTCGTAGATGCAAACCGAGCCGCGCTGAGAAGCACCCTTTTCGTTGAAGTAAATGCCGATGCGGTCGCCACCACGCACGATCATCGAGGTGTCAACGCCGTATCTGCGCAGGGAATTGACTGCGGCCTGACCAATGGCATGCGCGGGAAGCTTGGTTACAAACGCTGTATCCATGCCGTAATTCGCGAGAGAAACCGCGACGTTTGCCTCACCGCCGCCAAAGGAAAATTCCACCTGGCTTGCCTGCACGAATCTTTCATAATTGTTGGGCTGAAGTCTGAGCATCAACTCGCCAAACGTAATAATTTTTGCCATATCAATCTCCATTCCACCGCCCTGCGGTGGCACAAATATATTTTGAAATCAACCCGGGTTGCTCTGCAACAAAAATGGGTTAGGCCCCATTTTTAGGGTTGATTTGTGCGTGAAACAGTGATCTTCCGGTCCTGAAGAGCTGAACTTTCACGCTATCCTCCTACTTAGTTAAACGCTGCTGCACGGGCTTCAAGGCACAGTGCAGTGATCTTATCCCAGTAGCCCGCTGCAATATCTGAGCGAGGGCAGATCCAGGATCCGCCTACTGCCTGGATAAAGGGTGCGTCAATGTACTCACGCACGTTTGCGGTGTTGATGCCTCCCGTGGGCAAGAACTTGATGCCGACAAAAGGAGCGGACAAGTTTTTCATAGCGTTTAAGCCACCATAAATATTTGCGGGGAAAAACTTTATCACCTTCAGACCCATGTTAACCGCAGCCGTGACCTCGGTGGGCGTGACACAGCCGGGGGTGGTTGTGATATCGTTATCGATACAGTAAGCAACCACGTCACGGTCAAAGCCGGGTGAAACGATGAACTTCGCCCCCATCTCGCAAGCAAGCTTGCACTGCTCAAGATTGAGAACGGTACCTGCGCCTACAAGCATATCGGGGCAAGCCTCGGAAACGGCTTTGATGGACTCGGGAGCAGCAGCGGTACGGAAGGTGATCTCCATCACATCCACGCCACCTGCAAGCAGAGCCTTGGCACATGGAACTGCATCCTCTGCCTTGTCAATGACGACTACCGGAACGATGCCCACGCGGGAAAATCTTTCAAGCACGGTCATGTCAGCCCCTCCTTACACGCCCGAATACGCTGCAAATCCGCAGTCGATGGGAAGCACAACACCGGTGATGGCAGATGCGCTTCTGTCGTCACAAAGGAACAGGGTAGCACCAAGCAGCTCCTCTGCGTTGACGTATCTGTGGCAGGGAGTGCCATTGAGGATCTTTGCGCTTCTTGCGGTGGGCGTGCCGTCCTCATTGAAGAGCAGAGAATAGTTTTGCGCAGAAACCAAGAAGCCGGGAGCAATGGCGTTGCAGCGGATGCCCGTGCCCGCAAAGTGAGTTGCCAACCACTGCGTAAAGTTGGAGATACCGGCTTTAGCAGCAGAGTATGCAGGGATCTTGGTCAGAGGGGTATATGCATTCATGGAAGAAATGTTAAGAATGCAGCCACCGTTATCAAGCATGTCCTTTGCAAATGTCTGAGTAGGGAGCAGCGTGCCTTGGAAATTGAGCTTGAACACAAAATCCACGCCGTCGGCGTCCAGATCGAAGAAGGACTTGCCGTCGGGAGTAGCTTCGTGATGATACTCGTTGGCGGTGGTTGCTCGGGGGTTGTTTCCACCGGCACCGTTGACAAGAATATTGCACTTGCCAAGATCAGCCAGCACCTGTGCATGAACTGCTTCCAGTACCTCGGGTTCAAGTACGTTTGCCTTGTACCCCTTGCAGATAAAGCCTTCTGCGCAAAGCTCGTCAGCCAGCTTCAAAACAGCTTCCTCGTTGAGATCAAGTGCTGCAACCTTTGCGCCGCACTGTGCAAAAGCACGAGCCATAGCACCGCAGATCAGACCGCCTGCACCCGTTATAACTACAACCTTATCGGTATAATCAATGTGTAAAGGTAAGTGAATCATTTATTTTTCCTCCAATTTATCAAGCATATCCCAAACACCCAGCATATACATAATGCCGAGCGCGCGATCATAAAGACCGTAACCGGGTCTGACGGTGCCGGGACCCTCGCCCCACAGGTGTCTGCCGTGGTCGGGTCTGATGTAGCCCTTGTAACCGCAGTCATGGTATGCCTTGAGAATGTCAAGGATGCCGGTGTCTCCGTCACAATCGCGGTGGCTTGCTTCGGAGAAATCTCCGTTCTCAAAGTGCTTGACGTTGCGAATGTGCGCAAACGCGATCCTGTCGCAGTGCTTGCGAACGATGTCTGCTACGTTGGTATCGGGATTGGCGTTGAGGCTGCCGGAGCAGAGCGTCAGACAGTTGCAGGGGTGATCGACCATGGAAAGGAATCGGTCGATCGAGGGCTCGTCCACCAAAAGTCTGGGCAGACCGAAGATATCCCACGGCGGGTCGTCCATGTGAATGGCCATTTTGATACCGGTCTCTTCGCAAACGGGCATGAGTGCTTCCAGGAAGTACTTGAGATTTGCCCAAAGCTTTTCGTGGTCAACGTCAGCGTAAGCCTTGAACAGCTGATCCAGCTTTGCCATACGCTCAGGCTCCCAGCCGGGGAAGGACATATTGTACTTTTCGGTGAAATCCAGAATGTACTTGGCCATGGCGTTGTAGTCGTCCTGGATCATGTTCTTTTCATAGAACAGCGCAGTCGAGCCATCACCTATGGGATGGAACAGATTGGATCTGGTCCAATCGAAGATTGGCATGAAGTTGTAGCAGATCACCTTGACTCCAAAGGGTGCAAGGTTGCGGATGGTCTGCTTGTAGTTTTCAATATAGCCGTCTCTTGTAGGAAGACCGATCTTGATGTCATCGTGTACGTTGACCGATTCGACAACGTCCATGTGAAAGCCGTATTCATCAAGCTGTGCTTTTACCTTGGCGATCTCATCCGGCTGCCAGATCTCTCCGGGCATCTTGTCGTGCAGGGCCCAGACGATCCCGGTCACGCCGGGAATTTGTTTGATATCGGCAAGGGTGATCTTATCGTTGCCCTCGCCATACCAGCGAAATGTCATTTGCATAGTGAAAGTCTCCTTTTACAGTCCAAAATAGCGGGCTGCGTTGTTGTAACAAATATCCTGCACGAGTGCGCCTGCGGTTTCAATGTCGCAGGGATACTCGCCGTTTTCGATCCAGGTACCGATCAGATTGCAGAGAATTCTGCGGAAGTATTCGTGTCTTGTATAGCTGAGGAAGCTTCGGGAGTCGGTCAGCATGCCGATAAAATTGCCAAGAATGCCAAGATTGGCAAGGCTGGTCAACTGTTCCTGCATGCCCACCTTATTGTCGTTGAACCACCAGGCGCTGCCATGCTGGATCTTGCCGGGGATCGAGCTGTCCTGGAATG
Source organism: Clostridia bacterium (assembly GCA_017408625.1). The sequence goes on from JAFQUG010000289.1 coordinate 11,455, forward strand.
CACCCAGCAGCGTATCGATCCACTGATTATCGGCGGGATTGAGGCTGTAGAGAATGGTGCGGGGCAGGGTTTGATCCTTGTCCCATGCGTCCATCAGCTTATAAAGTGCAGCACAGCTGTCGGTGACGGCAATGCAATCAAAGCCGGTATCGGGACCAAGCTCGGCAAAACGGCGACTGTTGGGGTTTCTCATACAGCTGAAGTGCAGCTGCATGACCCATCCGCGCTTGGCGTACTCGCGTCCGCAGAACAAGAGTAGCTCGGTCTGATAAGCCTCCACGAGATCCATGGAAACGTTCTCTCCCGCAAGCGCGGCAGCAAGCGCAGCATTGATATCGTTTTCGCTTGCAGTACGGTACATGATGTAATCAAGACCGTGGTCACTTGCGCGGCAACCGTGTGCAGCAAAATGGTCCATGCGTGCGCTGAGTGTTGCTTTGACATCTGCGACGGTTTTGATTTCAATACCTGTCGTAGCGGAGAGCTTCGCGATATATTCAGCAAAGCCTTTTTTATGCATATTGAGTGCCGGGTCGGGGCGGAAGCTGGGACATACCTTTGTGTGAAATTCCGTTTCTTCTGCAAGCAGAGCGTGATATTCAAGATTGCTGCAAGGATCGTCGGTCGTACCGATCATGGCGACGTTGCTTTCTTTGATGAAGTCTCTTGCCCTCATGGTTTTGAGCTTTTGGTTGCAAAGATTCCAGACCTCTTCGGCAGTGTTTCCGTTGAGTACGCCTTCATAACCAAAATATGTTTTCAGCTCAAGATGGCACCAGTGATACATGGGATTTCCCACACAGCGGGGCAGAGCTTCAGCGAATTTTTGAAATTTTTCTCTATCGGGTGCGTTTCCGGTAATGTACTCCTCCGGAACACCGTTGGAGCGCATAATGCGCCATTTGTAATGGTCACCGCCAAGCCAGATCTGTGTCAGGTTTTCGAACTGACGGTTTTCCCAGATTTCCTTGGGATCAATGTGGCAGTGATAGTCAACCAAGGGCATAGCAGCCGCATAATCACGATAGAGCGTGACGGCTGTTGGGGTCGAGAGTAAGAAATTGCGATCCATGAACTGCTTCATAAGTACACCTCTCTTTAATTTATACATATTTATATTCTAACATATAAGAATTGCAATGTGTATTGTTATGATGGCAAAATAGATTGCAATTACAGCATTTTCGCATTGCGGGAAGGTAAATCGTTCTTGGGAGAATGACCGAGTATTTTTTTATATTGACGATAAAACGTAACGTAGCTTTCGTATTCGCATATTTTAGCAGCCTCAGTGGGCGTTTCACCATTTCTGATCAAGCTTTCTGCATACAAAATTCGCTTCTTTGCAATATACTGCATCAGATTAATTCCAAGCTCTTTGCGGAACGTGTGAACAATCCATGAGGGGCTCATATAAAACATGGAAGCCAGCTTTTCGGCATTGATATTCTCTGTGGGGTGTTCATCGATGTAGTGTAAGATTTGCTGTAGCGTTTTATTTTTTCGGATAGGCTGGATATCTTTCTTTTGAGGCAGATATTTGAGAAACGTCAGCAGCTGTGGTGTCGAGCTTTGTACAAAACTGAGCATTTCATCTGTTGTAAACTGTGTTTCTGCGTCTATCCAATTTTGATAGAATCGGTAGATGGGACTGTCCTTGGGCAAATTGTATACGTATTTTGCGTCTGATAAAAAGTCTCTGACAGAATCGGGAACCATTTCATCGGGAAAGTTGATAACAAAGCGTTCATAAACTGCAGGACTGCGTGGGTTGACACAATGGAAGGTGCGAGGCCCGATTAATAGCAAATCGTTTTCGCGCAAGCGGTAAACAGAGCCTTCAATGGTGCAATCCGCGTCTCCTTGCACGAAATAAAGCAGTTCGTATTCATTATGAATATGTCTGTGAAATGCAGCAGGATCGGGGATGTCGGTGATATGATGGCAGATGAATCCATTCTTGATAATTTGAACATTCATGAAATTTCACCTCTGAATTTTTGACTTATATATATTGTACAATATAATTGCCAAAAAAGCAATGGTTATTGCAATTATTGCAATTTATTTTCGAATTTAGCAGAGTTATAATTTAGATAAGTAAATCATGGAGGTGTTTTATGATCAGATTATGTGCTTTTTCTGACGAAGCGAACCCGACGTTGGAAGGTCAGATCAAAGCAATGAAACGCAACGGTATTGGACTTACCGAATTGCGCTCGATTGCAGGCAAAAATGTCAAGGATCTTACGCTTGAAGAGGCTGCACAGATCAAGGAGGAGTTGGACGCTGCAGGGATCGCCGTATGGTCGATTGGTTCACCATTGGGAAAGGTTGATATTACCGCAGACCTTGATGAGTACTTGAAGATCGTTGAGCACGTTTGCAAGCTTGCGAATTTGTTTGGTGCAGAGCGCGTTCGTATGTTCAGCTTTTTCGGCGCTTACGATCAGCCCGAGAATGTTTACAAGTATCTGCGTCGCATGATCGAGGTCGCAGACCGTTACGGTGTCAAGCTGTGCCATGAAAATGAAAAGGATATTTTTGGAGATACGCTCGAGCGTGTTTTGCAGATCATGCAGCATGTACAGGGCTTGTATTATGTTTATGATCCCGCAAATTTTTTGCAGGTTAATCAATTACCGGAGCAGACTTTACATGAACTGCATGACAAAACGGAATATTTTCATATCAAGGACGTGATCGCATCTACGGGCGAGATCGTTCCCGCAGGATACGGCGACGGTATGATTGACACGCTGATCAGCATGATAGATTCCCGTCAGGATACGGTTTTGACGCTCGAGCCGCATTTGAGAGTGTTTGCGGGATATGCTCAGATCGACAGTCAGGAAATGAAAAACAAGTATACCTTTGAAAACAACGAAGTAGCTTTTGACGCAGCGGTCAATGCGCTTAAGGCACTTTTGGAAAAGAATGGATACGTTCAGACAGAAGGAGGTTTTGAAAAATATGCAAGCCGGACTTAATCTGTATTCGATTCGAAATTACCTTGATACCGAAGAGCATTTTCTTGAGGCTGGGCAAATGCTGAGGGAAATGGGTTACTCCTATATCCAATATTCGGGTGGCGCGTTTGATCCTGACAGGATCGCACGTGTCAGCAATCAGACAGGACTGCCCGTAGTACTGACTCACGTTCCCATGAATCGAATTGTGGAGGATACCCAGGCACTGATGGAGGAGCACGATAAATTCGGCTGCAAAAACATCGGCCTTGGAGCAATGCCACCGGCTGAAATTGCAGACGAAAACCGCTGCATGGCCATGATCGAGCAGCTGGACCGTGCAGGCGAGATCATGAAAGCAAACGGCTTTTCGTTCTTCTATCATCACCATCACTTTGAGTTTTTCAAGCACAACGGTATGACAGTATTTGACTACATCATAAAAAATGCAACCAATATCAATTTCACACTGGATACCTATTGGCTACAGTACGGCGGAGTGGATATTGGTGCTACGATCGACCGCTTGAAGGGAAGGATCGGCTGCGTACATCTCAAGGATTACATGATCACGAATTCCTCGGATGCAATCGGTGGCTTTAGTCCTGCATTTGCCCCCGTTGGAGATGGTAATATTGATTTTGCAGCCCTGATTCCGCGCATGAAGGCGGCGGGGGCGCAGTATTTCCTGGTTGAGCAGGATAACGCGGCAACCATGCCCGATCCTATGGCGCAGGTACAGCGCAGCATTCAATATATTCAGAACAATTTGTAAGAATTTTGAAACTATTTGGGCCGCTATTGACGGCAAGGAGGATAAAAAATGGAAAAGGTAAGAGTTGGTATTATCGGTCTTGGTAATCAGGGTACACATTATATGGCAGGACTGTTTCTTCCCGGAAAAATTCCGAATGGTGTGATTACCGCACTTTGCGATAACAATCCCGCAAAGATTGAGGCGATGAAGGGAAGAACGCAGGGCATGGACATTGCATATTTCGATAATTACATTGATATGCTGGACAGCGGTCTTTGCGACATGGTTATGGTTGTCGTACCTCATTATTTCCACCCCGAAATGGTTATGGAGTGCCTGAAGCGCGATATCCATGTCATCTGCGATAAGCCCGCGGGCGTATATACCAAGCAGGTCAAGGAAATGAACGAGTGCGCAAAGAACAGCAACGCACTGTTCGCTATGATGTTCAATCAGCGTACCAACTGCGTATACCGCAAAATGCGTGAGATCGTACGTGACGGCGGGATTGGCGAGCTGCAGCGCGTGACCTGGATCATTACCGACTGGTACCGTACCCAGCAGTATTATGATAGTGGCAGCTGGAGAGCAACCTGGTCAGGGGAAGGCGGTGGCGTATTGATCAACCAGTGCCCCCACCAGATCGACCTTGTACAGTGG
>JAFQUG010000290.1 GCA_017408625.1 Clostridia bacterium
ATCTCGACTCCCGAAAATATGCATAAATCGAGTTTTGGAGTATCCGAAAATATGCATAATTTGAGGTTTTCAATATCCTAAAATATGCATTGACGCGAAAACCTCCCCGAAACAATCCACACAAACGGGTATGCATTTCTAAAACAATTTCTAAAAATTTTTTAGAAATATTTTTAGAAATCGCTATGCTTTACGGCACGGGGATTTTTCGAGGTTCGAACAAAAAAGAGCCGAAAGCCCTTGTAAATACTGGGTTTTCAGCTTCTTTTATCGTCTGTTATCATCGCGCAAAATCCGTCATTTTCCGACGGGTTATTGTGCCTTGAAAACCGTTTGGGGCTTCCCCACGGGGGTTCGAATCCCTCTGCCTCCGCCAAAAATCAAGGAGATCCCATTCGGATCTCCTTTTTGTATCATACTTTTTTTGCTTTTTGCAACCCACCCACTCCAAATGGGTACTGAATGAGTGAAGGCGCCATCACAAAACGGGAGGTGAGACGTATGGATGACCGCAGCATTATAGAGCTGTACTTTGCGCGGAATGAGCGGGCGATCAGTGAGACCGAGGCCAAATACGGCAAGCTGTGTTATGGTGTTGCACGCAACATTTTGGGCAATGCGCAGGACGCTGAGGAGTGTGTCAACGACACGTACGCGGGGCTTTGGAATGCTATTCCGCCGGCGCGGCCGGATTCTCTTGGTGCGTTTGCATGTCGTATTGCGCGCAATCTATCACTCAAGAGATTGGCAGGATTGACGCGTGTCAAGCGAAATCGCGATCTGACGGTATCCTTTGCCGAGCTTGAAGAAATATTACCCGACGAGAGCTTTACGGGCAGGCAAGAGGGCGAGATTACAGAGTTGATCAACCGCTTTTTACGAAAGCAGGATGCCGAGGTGCGAAACGTTTTTATCCGAAAGTATTATTTCTTTGATTCGGTGGATGCGATTGCCAAGCGTTACGGCTTTAGCCAAAGCAAGGTCAAGAGCATGCTGTATCACACCCGAAACAAGCTCAAGGAGTATTTGAAGGGGGAGGGAATTGAAGTATGAAAATCCCAAAAATTGTGCATACGTTCGGACAGATCGACGACGATCTGATCACAGCCGCGGCAGCATCCACGCCTGCTAAGGCGGCAAAGCGTCCGTGGGTCAAGTGGACGGTACTTGCGGCAAGCTTGGCTTTTATGATTTTAGCGGGCGCGATCGCGCTGCCCATGATGCTCCCCGATGACGCGCTGCCCGAGGGGTATTATCCGACGGGCAAGGTGATCTCATTCGGAGACATGAAGAGACATTACAAATACGCATCGGTGCAGGGCACCGAGTCTGCAATCGATTGGCCTGACGAATATCTGACCGTGCAGGAAAAGCATAGGTTTATCCTTTGGAATTTCCAAAGCTACGATTGCAGCGGCAATACGGTGGAGGTCCGTCATCTTGGCGAAAAACTCGGCAATTACCTCGGCTTTGAGGTGCGGCAGATCCAAGGCATGCCCACGCAAAACATCATTGCGCTTGGCATGGAGGGAGAATGGTACGTGTACAAGAGTCGCGATGGCTTATTGGATAAGCCCGCCACGCTTGGCGAGCTGTTTGACCTTTACAGCCTTTCCGAGGTGCTGGAGCTGGAGGATTATTCCGAGCATAAGGGACGCGAGGAGCAGTATTACTCGCTGACGGATGACGCGTACGTGCTTGACGTGCTGGCAGATTGCCGTGATGCCCGCGTGTGCTCGGATGACGAGTGGAATCGGGACAGCAGGTATTTGTCCTTCTCGGTGACCTCGGATCGCCTTGGTGTATACAGAAAGGTGCTGTATATTTCCGAGGATGGCTATCTCAAAACAAACGTGTTTGAATACGCTTACGTTTACGAGATCGGTACCGAGGCTGCAGGCAAGATCATGGACTACGTCCTTGCCAACTCGACAAAGAAGGCGACGTACGAGCCCTACGAGTATATGCTGGCGGGCACGGTGGTTGAGATCAAGGACGGATTCGTGTATATCGACGACAGCGTCATGTGCGTCAAGCCGGCCGAGGGCATGGTATTCCGTGTGTCTATGGATGACATCCGCATTCGCCGCTGCATCGAATACGCAGGCGTTGGCGTGGGGGATCTTGTGGTGGTTACGTTCCGCGGCGGCATTGCCGTGGAGGACGGCAACCTGATCCTGGACGCGCGCAGCATTGACGAGGGCGTTTGGACGGACGGCGGCATGGCCGTGCCGGAATAAGAATGCAAAGAAATAATTTGTTATTGACTTTGTCGGGAATTTGTCTTATAATAAGATAAGAGGTTGTTACCGAAAGGACGGTTTTACGATATGGATACCCGACATGAAAGAAGAACTGCAAAAAACGGAGAGATCAGGCTCCGTTCCAAGCTCAGCGTCACCCATATTCTGTGGAGACTTTTGAAGATCGCGCTGTTTCTGATCATAGCGCACGTAATCGGTTTTGTGGCATTTCTGATCCCACTGATCGGCTGGATCTTCAGCATCATCATTGGTGCGATCTCCTGGCTGATTGCGCTGCTCATGCTGATCTCGCTTCTGATCTATTGCTTCAGCCATACCGTGATCACCTCGGATGGCATTTACGGGCGCGATAAGCTCAACCGCAGCTTTGACGTTTGCTTTGATCAGATCCAGAGGTTTGAACGAAACGGCACCAAGATCATTATCGGGTCGGATGAGCTGAAAAAGGATGGCGACATTCGTCAAAGAGTGCACGTCATTCCCATGATCAACTCGGTGGAATTTGAACAGGCTTATCTGAACCGTTGATCTATAAACTATAAACAAAAAGCACAAATCGGCAGAGGAATTGGCGTGATACTCTTATCGGAGTATCACGCCAGTTCTATTCGCCTGCAGCGAGTGATATTGCTACGCAGTGATATTCGGCTTACGCCGAGTGGTATTCGCTTCGCGAGTTTATGGGCGAATAGAATATCACTGTGAGGCGTAGCCGAACAATATCACTGCAAGGCGCAGCCGGATAATATCACTCTTTGCGAAAGCAAAGAATATCACTCATAGACAGCAGAAAAAGAGAGAGTCATAC
>JAFQUG010000291.1 GCA_017408625.1 Clostridia bacterium
AGGCCTTTGATTTTTCTTGAATTACTTTCTGGTGCCCTGCTTGAACATGGACAGCATGTCGTCCAGATCGTCGTCAGCGGAGCTTGCCTTAGCATCTTCCTTTACGGGAATTGCCTTTGCGGGCTCGCTCTTGGGCTGCAGTGCAACCTTACCGGGATTCTGGTTGTCGTCCTTCTTGTCAAAGCCGGTTGCGATGATGGTGATTCTCATCTCGTCCTCCAGCTCAGGGTCAAAGCCTACGCCCCAAATCACGCTTGCATCGGGATGAGCCTCGTTTGCGATCATGGTGGAAGCCAGATCCACATCCTCCAGACCTACGTCAGGAGATACCATGATGCTGATCAGAACGCCACGTGCGCCCTTGATCGAGGACTCGAGCAGCGGGCTGGAGATAGCAGCGCGAGCTGCCTGCTCTGCCTTATCCTTACCGGTTGCAGAACCGATACCCATATGAGCATAGCCTGCGCCCTTCATAACAGAAGTGACGTCAGCAAAGTCCAGGTTGATGAACAGGGATTCGTTAACCAGGTCGGATACGCTCTTAACACCGCGGTGCAGCACGTTGTCTGCAATCTCAAATGCGTTAGCCAGAGTGATTCTGGTGTCGGTTACCTGCTTGAGCTTTTCGTTGGGAATCACGATCAGAGAGTCTACGTACTGGCTCAGCTCTGCAATACCCGCGTCAGCCTGCGCTGCTCTGCGTGCACCCTCAAATGCGAAGGGCTTGGTTACGATACCGATGGTCAGAATATCCATCTCCTGTGCAACACGTGCCACAACGGGAGCTGCGCCGGTACCGGTGCCGCCGCCCATACCTGCGGTTACGAATACCATATCGGTACCCTGCAGGAACTTCTTGATATCATCCAAGGATTCCTCTGCTGCGCGTGCACCGATCTGATGATTGGAGCCTGCACCAAAGCCCTTGGTCAGCTTTTCACCGATCACGAGCACGGTAGCTGCCTCGGATCTGCGAAGTGCCTGTCTGTCAGTGTTAATGGACACGAATTCAACGCCGCGGATGTGGCTGCTGATCATTCTGTTGACAGCGTTATTTCCGCCGCCGCCTACACCGATCACCTTAATATTGACACCACAATCATAGGTATCGTCATGTTCAAAAGTCATTTTGTTGCCCTCCCGAAATTTATAAATCAGAATTTTTATTTTTACACCTAAAGCACAACACCTTGTGTTTTGCGGGCAAAATCAGCCCAACATATGCTTTATATATATAATATAACAAACTCTCAAATAATTCAAGAGGTTTCGCAAAAATAATTGCAAAAATTTATGAAAAATTCACAATTTTGTGCGACATTCCGCTGCGACAATGTCATACGACATCACTCGGTGGGCACATCGAGGTCTCTATCCCCTGCCGGATACATCGAGAACTGCTCACCGCCCAGCAAAATCACGTACTTCTGATCGGGATCGATCTGCCCGCTTGCAAGGATCTGCTCGGCCAAGGCAAGCTTTTGCGCAAAGTCCTGCTCATCGCGGACTCTGCCGAAATCAATACGGTATTGGCTATCCAGTGTGACTCTGACGTCAAATTTCTCGCGCAGATCCACCAAGGTCAGTCGCTCTGCCAGCGAGGATGCCTCCAGGTAGGAAAGGAATTCGGAAATGTAAGCAAAATCCTGCTCGGTCTTGTCTCCTTGGTCGGTATCCTCCTCGCGCGTAAAGCGCAGCTTACTGGCTCTGCCCGGCTCTGTTTCATCCAGCACCGGTGCAGGAAGTGCAAGCTTGGTCAAGCCCCGATCGGCAAAGCTCTGTCCGTCTCTGGCAGCATCCACCACGCGAAGATCAGGTCCGACAGCAAGCCAGCCGGTGTGACTCTTACCGCCGATCTGCGTATCGTAATAAAAATAATACAAGGGAGATTGCTCCTTGACAGAGATACGCAGCGTTGCGGGAAATTCATACTTCACCTCTGCGCTCTCCAGATACAAAAGATTGTCAAGCAGCCGTTGCTCTGCCCTATGCGGCAGCAACGTCAAAAGCGGCGTCCATGCAGACTTGTCCAGTGCATCCATGATCTCCTCGTCCGTATAATGCGACTGATTGGCATCGATCTGCACACCAAGAACGGGAAACAGTGCCATCACCAATAAAACAAAGATCAGCGAGCCAATCACCAGACCAACCACAGCCGTTTTTCGTGTGATCGCCCTTTTTTGCTCGGGCGAATAATTTTTCCGAGGGATCTTTTCAAGTAAAGCATCCCTGAATTTTTGCAGTGCTTCCTTCATGCCAAAGTCCTCTTTTTGTCAAGCAGCTGCTCGATCTCTTCAAGAATTCTGGCATTCGCATCTGTGCAAGCAAAGGCTGCAATGCGTTCCTTCATCTCTGCTCTCTTGCGCTCGCTTGCAAGCAACTCCTCCACACGGCTCTCCAGTCCACCGGCCGCAAACTCGCTCTCACGTGCATACAAGGCTGCGCCCGCTTCTCCAAGCGCCTTGGCGTTCTTATACTGGTGATCGTTTGCCACGTTGGGAGACGGGATCAGAATAGCCGCCTTACCCATCAGCGCAAGCTCGGAGACCGTCATCGCACCTGCGCGGGAAATGACGATATCCGCTGCAGCCATTTGCACGGGCATATCGTAAATGTATTCCGAAACGCGCACGTTGGATAGCTTATAAAGCCCTGCCTTAGTATATTTTTCCTTGTATTCCTCGTAATAGTCCTTGCCCGTTGCAGTCACGAACAGCACGTCGGGATGAGCCTTAGCCATACTCTCGATCATTTCAAAGACGTAGCGGTTGACCATCATGGCACCTCTGCTGCCGCCAAAGGCCAAGACCATATAGCGATATCTCCCATCCGCGTCGATCTTTCTTCTTGCCTCTGCGCGATCGCATGCATGAAAGCCGTGCAGTAAGGGATTGCCGACCACACTTGTCTTGTCGGGCTGCCCGAACAGCTCTGCCGCCTCGGGGAAATTGACTAAGATTCGGTCAACCTTGCCACGCACCTGCATCAATGCCTTTCCGGGTAACGCGTTGGATTCGTGCACCAACGTTGGCACACCCATGCGCGATCCTGCAGCAAGTAAGGGCCAGCTTGCATAGCCGCCCGTGCCTATGATGATGTCAGGCTTGAATTTCGTGATCAGCTTTTTGGCTTGCATCTGCGATTTAGCCATCAGACATGCAGTACGCACGTTTCCGGGATGGAATACGGGTGAGCGCATGCCGCAGATATCGATGCTGTAAAACTCCTCGTACAGTGTGCGCGACAAAAGCTCCTTTGCCTTATCCGAGCGTTCGGTAGATGCGGCAAAAGCGATGTGTGCCTCGGGATATTTCTTTTTGATCGTGTCAGCTATGGCGATGGCAGGGTTTACATGCCCTGCCGTACCGCCTCCGGTCATCAATACGTTCATAACTCTCTCCGGATTATTTTTTCTGATAGGAATAACGTGAAATTGATAGAATAATGCCCATCTCAAAGATCTGCAGGGCAAGCGCCGTACCGCCCGATGAAAAGAACGGCAACGAAATACCGGTATTGGGCATGGAATTTGTCACTACCGCGATATTGAGGATGGTTTGCAGCGCGACCTTGGTGGTAAGCCCGTACACAGTCAGTGCGCAGAACTTGTCGGGTGCGTTGGCCGCGATCTTATAGCCGCGCCATACCAGCATGACCACAAGTGCCATCAGGATCAGCACGCCCAGCATACCAAGCTCCTCGCACAGGATGGTAAAGATAAAGTCGTTCTGGGGCTGAGAGACATAGCCGTACTTTTGCTGGCTCATGCCAAGGCCGCGACCAAAAAATCCGCCCGACCCAATCGCATAAAGCCCCTGCAGCGTCTGCCAGGCCTCGCCAAGCGGGTCAACCTTGTCAATGTTGATCCATGTATCGATTCTCTGTCTTGCGTAATCCGAGAACAAAAGCACACCGCTGACCACGCCCACACCGGCAACGCCGATCACACCGAACCATTTGAGCTTGGTGCCGCCCAGGAACATGACCACGATGCCAAGCACGCCTAAGATGATCAGGCCCGAAAGGTGCTTTTCCAGCATGACAAGGCCACAGATAATGCCGATGATGACCACGGGGCCAAGCACGCCGTAGGTAAAGTGGCCGCCGAATTTCTGTACTGTGCCTATCTGCTTTTGGTATTTTGACATAAAGAGTGCCAAGAACATGATCAAGGACATTTTTGCGATCTCGGAGGGCTGAATGGTAATGCTGCCAATCGCGATCCAGCGGTTTGCACCGCCAAACACCGTACCGCTGATCAGAACTGCCAAAAGCAGCACGACAGATCCTCCGTATGCGCAGATGGCAAAGAACTTCCAGAACCAGGGGCGCGCCATGAACACAAAAGGCGCGGTAGCGGCTACGGCCAGCACCAGATACATGATGTGCTTTTTGATAAAGTAGGTGGAATCTCCGTGATACTGCGCCGCATAGATCGAGCTTGCACTGTACGCCATGATCACGCCGTACAAAATAAGTCCCAGCACGATCAGGAAAAACCACACGTCAATGCCGCCGCGCGTCAGCACACCCGGCTCGGGCAGAGGCTCACCGTGTATTTTTCTTTGATAGATCGGATCCTCCGGCTCCATCAGAGCATCCTGCTTTTGATTGATCTGATCTGCCACCTCAGTGCCCTTCAGATGCAAGGCACGCTTGAATCTTTCCCAATATACCCGATGCTTTTTCACGGTCTCACCTCCCTTTCAAACGAATTTTCAAATCTTCTTAAGCAATGACGGTCAAAGCAGCCAGGACGCACAAAAGCATTGTCACAAGGCTGAATACCGTAACGATCTTTTTCTCGCTCCAGCCGCACTTTTCAAAGTGATGGTGCAAGGGTGCCATTTTGAACAGTCTCTTGCCGTGCGTCAGCTTGAAATACAGGATCTGGAACAGGCTGGAAAGCATTTCGACAATATACACAAAGCCCGCGATAATGACCGCAACCTCCATGTGCGCCATGAATGCGCAGCCCATCAGCACGCCGCCGATGAACAAAGATCCCGTGTCACCCATAAACACGCGTGCGGGGTGATGGTTGTAGATCAGGAACGCGCACACAGCACCAAGCAGCGCGGCAGAAACCACGCCCAGCATGCCGTCACCGCCTATGATCGCCATGATGGCCAAGAACAGCGAGACCACTGCGGTGATGCTGCCTGCAAGGCCGTCGATGCCGTCGGTCAGATTGGTGGCGTTGACAAAGCCCGCGATCACGATCATATAAATGGGATAGGCAAGCCAGCCAAGCTTGATTGTAATCTCGGTAAACGGAATGACGATATCGGTGGAGAGATTGCCCGTCATGGCCATCATGGCCACGTATGCACCCGCAAACACCAGCTGCAAAAGCAGCTTTTGCCAAGCGGTCAGGCCCTGATTCTGTTTTTTGAGCAGCTTGCAATAATCATCGACAAAGCCGATGGCCGCATTGCAAACGCCAAGCAGCAGCGCAAGTGCGAGCGGGATCAGTGCCTTTGCCTGTGCCGCGCCTGCCTTGACCAAATACAATACGGCAACTGCTGCCAGCACCAGAAGGAAGGGCGGGATAAATCCGATCCCTCCCATAGTGGGAGTCCCTTGCTTATTTCCGTGCCATGCAGGACCAAGCTCGTAAATGGTCTGACCGATCTTTTTGGCACGCAGCACGGGGATCAAAAAATACAATACGATCGCACTGATGGCAAATACACAAAAGGCAATGATCAAAGCCTCAGTGGCAAGTGCCGCCTGCTCACTCATCTCTACACCAAATAATCTCAAAAGCATTTTCTATCCCTCGCTTTATGCATTCAAACGTCGTTTTATCATATCATAAATCTCTTCCAGGCGCATGCCTCTGCTTGCCTTGAGCAGCAGTGCATCCTTTTCTTGCAGCATTGAGCAAAGCGTTTGGGCCGCCTGCTGCTTTGCGTCCGGGCCTGTATATGCGTATACCTCGCATCCGCCCTTTGCCCGCGCACCGCTTGCAATATGCGCGCCAAGCTCGCCAACCGTGATCAGCACGTCAAGCATCCCGGCGGCGTGTGCACCGATCTGCTCGTGCAGTTGTCCGGTGGTTTTTCCGAGCTCCAGCATGTCTCCAAGAAGTGCAATGCGTCTGCCGTCCACCTTCAGCTCACCCAGCGTTTGCAGTGCGGCTCTCATGGACTCGGGGCTTGCGTTATAGCAATCGCACAGCAGCGTCACGCCACCCATCTGCTCGATCTGCTGACGCATGGGTGCGCCCTTGTAATCCAGAATACCCGCGCGGATCTGCGCATCGGACAGGTGAAAGATCTTTCCCGTCACAGCCGCAAACATGGCAGCCATGACCATATGCTTCCCAAGCGCAGGCACACGCACGTCCGTGCGCACCTCGTGCTTGGTGTGAAGGTCGAATACCGTGTATCCGTCTTCTGTATATCGAATGTTTTGTGCGCGCACGTCGGCATTCGGATTGTCAATGCCGATATAGACCGTATGTCTGCCCTCTGCTCTCTTACCCGCCAGTAACGGCTCGTCTGCGTTGAGCAGCAAAAATCCACCTTGACGCAATCCGTCTGCAACCTCAAGCTTGGCAGCGGCAATATTCTCGCGCGTACCTAAGTATTCCAGATGCGAGCTTCCCACGTTGGTGATCATGGCTACAAAGGGGCAAGCCGTACGGCTCATACGCGAGATCTCTCCGCGCGCACTCATGCCCATCTCCAGCACGGCTGCGCGATGGTGTGCGCCGGCCTGCATCAGCGACATGGGCATGCCGATCTCACTGTTGAAGTTGCCCTCAGCCGCGTACAGATTCAGCTCGCGACGCAAAACCGCAGCCACCATTTCCTTGGTAGTGGTCTTGCCCACGCTGCCTGTCACGGCAACCGTTTTCATGGGGTCGTTTTGCCCGAACTTTTCAATCCTGTAGCTTTTAGCAAGCTGACAAAAGGCCGCTACACTGTCCTCTACCACAGCTGCACCCACCGTGCGGGCACAGATATCGTGCGGCACGTACTCGCAAAGAATACATCTGCATCCCGCTTCGATGACCTGCCCGATATAGTCGTGTCCGTCCACGCGTTCACCGCGAATGGCCACGAACATGGTATCCTTATCCGCTTCTCTGGAGTCGGTACAGATATATGAAAACTCCACGCCTGCACTGCCCGTAAAATCGTACAGCTCGCCACCGCAATACGCCGCAGCCTGCGCCAGATTCATGGGCTGCATGCCAAGCTTGATCTTCATATCCGCTCACTCTCCTTGATCCGTTTGTTCTTGTACGTTCTTTTTATACTGTGCGACCGCCTCTGTGACGATCTGCTTTTCATCAAACCAATGTCGCCCGTTTTGTGTGATCTCGTAGGTTTCGTGCCCCTTACCCGCAAGCAGGATCACGTCGCCGCGCCTTGCATGTGCGATCACGTGGCGGATCGCCTCGTGTCTGCTCTGAATGACGCGATAGTGGGCTCTGCGATCCACACCCTTTAATATGTCTGCAATGATATCCGCCGTTTGCTCGGTGCGGCTGTTATCTGCCGTGATCACCGTATAGTCGGCCATGCGAGTTGCCACCCGCCCCATCAGTGCACGCTTGCCCTTGTCCCGATCTCCGCCGCAACCAAATACCAGCACCACTCTTTGCGACCGTTTTTTTAGCCGATGCACTGTACGCAAAAGGCTCTCCAATGCATCCGGCGTGTGTGCATAATCGATCAGCACCGAAAACTCCACGTCAGCCGGCAGCGGGATCCGCTCCATTCTGCCCGGAATCGGCTGCACAGTCTGCATACCGTCCTTGATCCTTTGCGCCTTGACACCGAGCAGCAATGCCGCAGCTGCGGCTTCTACCGTATTGATCACGGCAAACTGTCCGCTCATGCCGCAGCTAACGCGTACTCGCGCGTTTGGCGAAACCAGACTGTATCGCGTGCCCGAAAAGCTCGTGCTGATCTCCTCGGGATAAAAATCCGTTCCCTTGCTCCTTGCAGAGCAGGAAAAAACTCCGTCTGACCGAGCAGTATACAGCGTGGCCAACAATGCGTCATCCATGTTGAGCAGCACGCGTTTGCTTTGATCCATCAGCTTTTTCTTGGCTGCAAAGTATGCCTCGGGACTGCCGTGATAATCCAAATGATCCCGCGTGACGTTGGTAAAAATCCCAAGATCAAAGCAGATCGGTGCGCATCGCGCCTGATCCAGTGCGTGCGAGGTGACCTCCATGACCACGATCTGTGTGCCCTGCTCCGCCATTTTAGCAAGCATGGGATACAGCTCGAGGGGCTCGGGAGTGGTCATATTGGCAGTAGTTGTCTCGTTTTTGGGAAAGCTCCCCGAAGGCCCTTCGCACTTGACAGTACCGACCAGTGCGCACGGTATATGCGCGTATTTCAAAAGCTCGTAAAGCGTCCAGGCAACCGAGGTCTTACCGTTGGTACCCGTCACGCCCACAAATCGCATCTTGCCCGAGGGCTTGCCGCACCACGCGTCCGCAAGGTGTGCCAAGGCCGCTCTTGTATCGGGCACACGCACAGTGCGCAGCCCGTCCGGGACGTCTCCCGCAAAATCCTGTGCCACAACTGCGGCGCACGCGCCGCGGTGGGCTACAGCCTGCAAAAAGGTGTGGCCGTCTGCATTTCTCCCCTTCAGGCAGACAAACAGCTCTCCCTTGGCAAGCCTTGTTGAATCGATGCAAATACCCGCAACACGGATCTGCTCTGCACCCGCAGGAGCTTGTATTCCCGCTGTTTCCAATAAATCCGAAAGAATCATGAAAGCCTCCGAAATTGTTTCTCTTTTGGCTTCCTGTTTTTTATATTTCCTTTTTTTTAGTTGCCCGCCTCGGGCAGACCCTCGTTCTCTACGTCATCCGCCACATTTTCGTCTCTGAAGTAGACTGTAACGGTCGTCCCGATCTTGACCTCGGTTCCGGGTTCGATCGACTGCGAATACACCGTAGCAGCTGTGCCGCTCATGTAATTATACGTACCCGAGATCTTGATATTCAGATTGCTGTTTGCCAGCAGCTGGCTGGCTGCCACTGCGGTCTTGCCGGTAAGATCCGGCACCTTGACCGTTTTTTCTTCCATTTTACGCTCGGTGTATACGATCAGCACCGCGCTTTCCTTTTCCACAAGCGTGCCCGCTGCAGGAGACTGCGCGTAGATCAGATCGCCGTCACCGATCACCTTAAGCTCAAAGCCAACGCTCTCGGCATAGCCGCGCGCCGCATCGACCGACCACCATTCCACGCCGGGGGTCTTGACCGCCATCTTTTCAAGCTCTGCATCGGTATAAACTGCTTCTACACCGAGATAAGGCAGAATGGTCTCCATCACGTTTGCAACGTAAGGAGCCGCCACAACAGAGCCGTACAGTGTACCCTGAGTAGGCTGGTCTACCATGATCAGCGTAATGTATTGGGGATCGTCCGCGGGAGCGTA
>JAFQUG010000292.1 GCA_017408625.1 Clostridia bacterium
GAAAAGTTGGAAGAGTACATACATTACTACAACAACGAAAGAATTTCTCTAAAACTTAAAGGAATGAGCCCAGTGCAATACCGAGCTCATTCACAAACAACATAATATTTAATTTTTGTCTAAACTTTTGGGTTCACTTCAAAAGACTTCTGCTTTCGTTTTTCCCGCATATTTCTCAGCCCCATAGGCGTGACCCTTTTCCATGCATATAGGGTAACGACATTTGCCAATACTTATGCTATAATGCGAGCAAAGGAGATGGTAAGATGTTGAAGCTGACGGATGAATTATGCGATGCGTTTGAAAAGGAATTGAGAGAGCAGGAGAGAGCCCTTGCAACCGTAGAAAAGTATATGCGTGACCTGCGTGCGTTCGGTGCATACGTGGGAGAGGGTGAGATCACAAAGCAGGTCGTGCTTGATTACAAGGCATACTTGCAGAAAAGATACGCCACAGCAAGCGTAAACAGCACGCTGTCCTCGCTGGGGGCTTTTTTTGCATTTTGTGAGCGACGCGACCTGTGTGTCAAGCGTATCAAGCAGCAAAAAAACATATTTGCAGCAAAGGAAATAGAGCTTTCGCGTGCGGAATACGAGCGTCTTTTGAACGCTGCGCTGGAGAAAGGAAACAGACGATTGTATCTGCTCATGCAGACGGTATGCGCGTGCGGCATCCGCGTGTCCGAGCTGCAATTTATCAATGTTGAGGCGGTTAAGTGCGGATATGCGGATATTGCTTGTAAGGGCAAGCGCAGAAGGGTATATTTGCCCGGCGAACTGTGCCGTCAGTTGCGCGGTTATCTGAAGGAGCGGGGGATCACCGCGGGCGCGGTATTCGTGACAAGAAGCGGCAAACCGCTTGACCGCTCGAATATCTGGTCAGACATGAAAAAGCTGTGCCAGGCGGCGCGGGTGAGTGAGGAAAAGGTCTTTCCGCATAACCTTCGCCATCTTTTCGCGCGCACGTATTATTCTATCCACAAGGACATCGTGCGCCTTGCGGACATTCTCGGTCACTCAGCCATTGACACCACGCGCATCTATACCATGGAAAGCGGTGACGTCCACCGAAAGCAGATCAACCGCCTTGGACTTGTGCGATGTTAGCCCAGAATTAAGATAAAAAACACCACATAATTCGCATTATGTGGTAGAAATATTTGATTACATAACCTATTATACGCTTAAAACATGAATTTGTCAATATTAGAAAGTAAAAATACGCTAATATGAGAGCAAATATGCGCAACAAACCGACCAATGAAAGATGTTTTTTTCAAAATCCTTTTCATTGGTCCTTTTCTGCGCTCAAAACCGGCAGAGGGTTTATTTTTTATCCGGCAAGTTCACCACATAATGCGAATTATGTGGTAGATAGAAAAGGAGAAAGACTATGAAAAAAGGCTTATGCTTATTGATGGTTTGCCTGCTCATGATGACAACGGTATTCGTATCGTGTGATCAGGGAGAAGGGCAGGGCGAAACGAAAGAATCAACTACGACTGAGGCAGACGTTTCAGATGAGACCGAATCGCAAACCACTGCCCCCGGCACGAGCGAAAAGGGCACGAGTGCACCGGGAACAACCGAGCCCGGTACGACCGAGCAGGGAACAACTACGCCGGAAACGAGCGACACAGATGCGAGCGAACCTGGTACAAGTGATTCCGGTACAGATACCCCTGCGCCCGTTTATTCCGAAGGCTTATTGTTTGAATCTAATGGAGATGGAACTTGTGCTGTTACAGGCATAGGAGTGTGTGTAGACGAAGGAATCGTTATTCCACCAACTTCTCCGGATGGGGATAGCGTGACAAGCATTGGTTTTGGAGCATTTTCTCATTGCACCGGGGTGACGAGCATTACTATTCCGGACGGTGTAACCAGTATTGATGGTAATGCATTTTGGGACTGCCCGGATTTGGCGAATATCACAATTCCGGATAGTGTGGCATGCATTGGAAGATGTGCATTTGACAGTTGCCCCGAATTGGAATATAACATATATGAAGATGGTAAATATCTCGGAAATGAGAACAATCCATATGCCATTTTTGTTGGTACGAAAGGCAGTGTGCCAGCTGTATATATAATGCATGAGAACACAAAATATATTTCTTACAATGCATTCTACAACTGTACACGCTTGAAAAGTATCGAGATTCCGAGTGGCGTTGTTAGTATAGGCAGCAGTGCATTTGCAGGTTGTACAAACTTGGTCAGTATTACTATTCCGAGTAGTGTTACAAATATTGATTCGTATGCGCTTTCAAACTGTATAGGATTGACAAGCATCACTATTCCGAAGGGTATGACAAGCATAGATAGTAGTGCGTTCTATAATTGTATAAAACTGACGAGTATTGCAATTCCGGATAGTGTAAAGAACATTGGACATAGTGTGTTCTCCGGCTGTACCGAATTGAAAGACGTTTACTTCACTGGTACAGAGCAAGAATGGGCGGCTATTGAAATTGATGCATACAAAAACGAGATCCTTACCGCCGTCACTATCCACTACAACTATGTTCCCGAAGAATAATCCTTAAAAATAAAGCACTTATGAGTTCCGCAAGGCACTCATAAGTGCTTATTCTTTACTTATTTCATCTTCTCCTGCTTAACCTTATGGTCAATGATATGCCTGGACGCAAGCTCGGCCTTGACCTCGTCAACCGAGATGCCCATTTCGTTCATCATGACCATGACGTGGTAGGCAAGGTCTGCAATCTCGTAAATGGCCTCGGCCTTATCCTGATTCTTGCCCGCGATGATGACCTCGGTGGATTCCTCGCCCACCTTTTTGAGGATCTTATCCATGCCCTTGGCAAACAGGTAAGTGGTATAAGAGCCCTCGGGCATCTTTTCACGTCTGTCGGCAAGCAATGCTTCAAGCGTATTGAGCGAGAAGGGGGCTTCGGTGCCGCTTGTATAAACAAGGTCGTTGAAGCAGGTCTCTGCGCCCGTGTGGCATGCGGGGCCGTCCTTAGTAACAAGCACGGTCAGCGTGTCGCGGTCGCAGTCCGCCTTGATGCACAGCACGTGCTGGCGGTTGCCCGACGTTTCGCCCTTTCTCCAAAGCTCATGTCTGGAGCGCGACCAGAAGCAGGTCGTGCCTTCGTCCATGGTGATCTGCAGACTTTCTGCGTTCATATAAGCCAGCATCAGAACCTTGCCATCCTGCGCGTCCACGACGATGGCAGGGATCAGACCGTTCTGATCAAATTTCAAATCCTTGATTTCTAACATAACTATCTCCTTACAATGATCCCTTGCTCGTGCAGACTCTGCTTGAGCGAGGGGATTTTAATTTCTCCGAAATGGAATACCGATGCGGCAAGACCCGCATCAACACCGGGCACAGACTTGAACAGCGTCACGAAATCCTGCACGCAGCCCGCACCGCCCGAAGCGATCACGGGAACATTAACTGTATGGCAAACCTGCTCCAGCATTTCAAGGTCAAAGCCTTGCTTGACGCCGTCCGTATCGATTGAATTAACTACGATCTCGCCCGCGCCGTTCTGCTCAGCACGTCTGAGCCATTCCAAGGCCTCAATGCCTGTGTTTTCGCGTCCGCCCTTGGCAAACACGCGGAAAACGCCGTCCACGCGCTTGATATCAGCCGAGAGCACCACGCATTGACTGCCGTACTTTCTTGCCGCTGCGTAGATCAGATCGGGATTCTTAATCGCGCCGGTATTGACGCTGACCTTGTCCGCGCCGCAAGCGAGCACGCGCTCAAAATCCGCAAGGGAATTGATACCGCCGCCAACTGTCAGCGGAATAAACACCTCTTTGGCCGTTTGTGTGAGAATGTCGGTAAAGAGGGCTCGCTCTGCCGCCGATGCCGCGATATCGTAAAAAACAAGCTCGTCAGCGCCATTGTCGCTGTAATACTTGGCAAGCTCCACGGGTGAGTTGACGTCACGCAGGCCTGCGAAGTTGACGCCCTTGACAACGCGTCCGTCCTTGACGTCAAGGCAGGGAATAATTCGCTTGGTGATCATTCTGCTACCTCCCTGACTGCCGTGGCAAGATCCAGCGCACCTGTGTAGAGTGCTTTTCCAAGGATCGCTCCGTATATGTTCATGTCATTGAGCACTTTGACGGTTTCCAGATCCGAAATGCCGCCCGAGGCGGTGAACATCATATCCGGGAACTTTTTCTGCAGGGATTGGTAGAGCTCGCGATTTGTACCGCCCAGCACACCGTCCTTGGAAATATCGGTGCAAATGATGACCTTTACGCCGATGCTTTGCATGTTTTCGATAAACTCATAACCGCTGACCTGTGAAGTCTCCAGCCAACCGTGTGTTGCTACCATGCCATCGCGCAGATCTGCACCTACGGCAATTTTGTCACCGTATTTGGTAACTGCTTGCACAAGAAACTCGGGGTCGGTCAAAGCCGCCGTGCCCAGAATGACACGAAACGCCCCTGCATTCAAATATTTTTTAACAGTATCCATGTCGCGTATGCCGCCGCCTATTTCAACGCAAAGGGAAGTGTTCCCGATGATATTGGAAACGGTCCTGAAATTGGGAGTGCCGCCGTCACGCGCACCTTGCAGGTCCACAACATGCAGATGCGTCGCGCCTGCTTGTTCAAACGACCTTGCGACGGATACGGGATCATCGCTGTATACGGTCATTTGCGCGTAATCGCCCTTGTATAGGCGCACGGCTTTGCCGTCTATGAGATCAATTGCGGGAAAAAGAATCATAATATTCTCCAAATTAAGGTTGTGTTGTAGGAATCTCGGTAAATGCACGCAGGATCGCAAGGCCTACGTTACCGCTCTTTTCGGGATGGAATTGTGTGCCACAAACGTTTCCGTGGCAGGCTGCCGCGGTCAGAAGTGCACCGTATTCGGTCAAGGCCGTCACGGATGCGTCACAGTCCATGGCAGCATAGGAATGCACGAAATAAACGTAATCACCTTGATTGACGTACTTGAAAATTGGGTGCTTGGGCTTGTCAGAGGGGAAGATCAGACTGTTCCAGCCCATTTGCGGAGATTTGAGTCCCCCTATAACAGGGGCAATCGGCTTGATGCTGCCGGGAATCAGCCCAAGACCTTGATGCTCTCCAAATTCAAAGCTTTTATCAAACAGCATTTGCATGCCAAGACAGATACCGAGAATGGGCGTGCCTGCAGCGGCTTTGGAAAGCACCACTTTGTCAAGCCCACTTTCTTTGAGTTTCTTGGCAGCATCCTCAAATGCACCAACGCCTGGCAGTATAATTCTTTCTGCATTCATGATTTTTTCGGCATCCGATGTCACCTCGGTCTGCTCACCGATCTTTTCAAGTGAGCAGGCAAGAGAAAACAGGTTTCCAACGCCGTAATCGATAATGGTTGTCATAATACGCCTTTCGTGGAGGGAATTTGATCAGCTTTTGCTGCGTCGATCGCACAAGCTTTCGCAAGTGCACGCGCAACAGCCTTGAATTCGGCTTCAATAATGTGATGCGAATTCTTTCCTGCAAGCAGCTGCAGGTGGAGGGTAATGCCCGCACGACGAACGAACGCAAGCCAGAATTCCTCAGCCAGCTCGGTATCAAAGTCACCGACACGTGCTGCCGGAATATCAACACTGTATCCGAGATACGGACGTCCGGAAACGTCCACCGCACAAAGCATCAGTGCTTCGTCCATGGGCAGAATGATATCACCGTATCTGCAAATACCCTTGCAATCGCCCAGCGCCTTTGCAAATGCGTCACCAAGGCAAATGCCAATGTCTTCGGCAGTGTGGTGGAAATCTACCTCGCTGTCGCCTTTGCAGGTGAGTTTAAGATCAAAGTCGCCATGCTTGGCAAACAATGTCAGCATATGGGCCAAAAAACCGCAATCTGTTTGAATCTGACTTTGGCCGACACCGTCCAGGTTGAGCTTTAGTGAAATTTCGGTTTCATTTGTTTTTCTGTTGATTTCCCATGTTCTCATGTTGTTTGTTCCTTTCAGATCAAGGATTTGATAGCACTTAGTAATGCGTCCATTTGCTCCTTGGTGCCAATGGTGATGCGGCAAAAATCGCTGATTCTCGGAGCATTGAAATAACGGACGAGGATTGCTTTTTCTTTAAGCCCAAGATAGAGCTGTTCACCGGAAATTGCCGGATGCTTGGTAAAAACAAAGTTGGTTTTGGAGGGAAGCGTCTCAAAGCCGAGCAAGGACAGCTGCTCAGTCAGATATTCGCGGTTTTGCGCGATAATCCTGCAATTTTGCATGTAATAGTTATTATTTTTCAGAATCGCACATGCAGCGGCCTGAGAAAGTGCATTGACGTTATAGGGGTTGATCGAGTTTCGGACTGTTTCAAGATCAGCAATCAGTGAAGGCTGTGCAACGGCAAAACCGACACGTCCACCTGCAAAGCTGCGGGATTTGGAAAAAGTGTTAATAACCAAAAGGTTCTCATATCTTTCCACCAAAGGAATCGCACAATCTGCACCGAAATCCACGTATGCCTGGTCAATAACAACGACGTTATCCGGATTGGAGATCAGAATCTGCTCAATTTGATCCAGTGTCAACGCAATGCCCGTGGGAGCATTGGGATTGGCGATAAAAACAGTTCTTCCAAGACCGGCATAATCAGTAGGATTGATACAGTACTCTTCATCTAAAGGGACTATTTTTGTATCCGTCGCATAGAGACGGAAAAGCACGCTGTAAAAGCCATAAGTAATATCTGCAAATGCGGCCCCCGTTTGTGCGTTGCAAAAAGCCAGAAATGCAAAAGATAACAGCTCGTCCGAACCGTTTCCGAGAGTAAAGTGATCGGGTGTCAACCCGTACACGCTTGCAAGCTGCTGCCTAACGGCAAGCATGGAAGGATCGCAATAAAGATTCGCCTTATTCATTGCTTTCAAAACAGCTTCCGTTACGTTTTCAGCAGGTGGAAAAGGGGATTCATTTGTGTTGAGTTTAATCAGTGACTGCATATTTCTCGGTTGTTCACCCGGAACGTATGCCTGTAGCTCACCCGGCTTGCGGGAAAAATACTTGCTCATTTTTTGATCCTGACCTCAGCACTTCTTGCGTGCGCCTCCAAGCCTTCCTTGCGGGCAAAGAGCGCAATATCGGGTGCTGCTTTCTGTATAGCGTTCTGATCGTAGTAGGTGTATGCGATCTTCTTGATGAAATCGTCTACTGATAACGGGCTGGAGAATCTTGCCGTACCGCTTGTGGGGAGCGTGTGGTTAGTGCCCGCATAATAGTCACCAAGAGCCTCGGGGCAATAACGGCCGAGGAAGACAGATCCTGCATTCTCAATCTTTTCAAGATAGGTAAAAGGATCGTCCACACAAATCTCAAGGTGCTCAGGAGCAATGCGATTGGCAACCTCGATCGCTTGCCACAAATCAGAGCAAACGATGATCTTCCCGAAATTGTCAATGGAAGGACGAGCGATCTCGTAGCGGGGCAAAACTGCCAGTTGAGCCTCAACTTCTGCTTGAACAGCCTGTGCAAGCTCAGCACTGTCTGTGACCAGAACCGCACTTGCCATTTTATCGTGCTCGGCCTGCGAGAGCAGGTCGGCAGCAACAAATGCAGGGTTGGATTTGCCGTCTGCAAGCACAAGAATTTCGGAAGGGCCTGCGATCATATCGATGGCAACCTTGCCGTAAACTTGTCTCTTTGCTTCAGCAACGAATGCGTTGCCGGGGCCTACGATCTTATCCACGCAAGGAACCGACTCGGTGCCGTATGCAAGTGCTGCAACCGCTTGTGCGCCGCCTATCTTGAAGATTTTGTCCACGCCTGCGATTTTTGCTGCACAGAGGATAGCGGGATTGACCAGGCCGTCCTTTGCAGGAGGCGTGACCATAACGATCTCACCAACGCCTGCAAGCTTTGCGGGAATGCTGTTCATCAGCACGGTGGAAGGATATGCAGCAGTACCTCCCGGAACGTAAATACCAACCTTTGCAAGAGGAGTGATTTTCTGTCCGAGAATGATGCCGCCGTCCTTTTTGATCTCAAAGCCCTGTCTGACCTGATTTTTATGATAAGCCTCAATGTTGGCAGCCGCGTCACGCATAACGCGAATGAACTCGGGATCAGCATTTGCAAATGCGTCGGCTATCTCTTGCTCGGAAACCTGCAGGGAAGCAAGCTTGACCTTATCAAACTTTTCAGTATATGCCAGGAGAGCAGCGTCTTTTTCGGCTCTTACTGTAGAAATGATTTCGGAAACGATGTCTTCTACGTTGAATGCATTTTGTGTACGTCCGAAGATCTCTTCATCAGAAACGGAATTAAAATCAAAAATGCGAATCATGGTTTATCCCTCTCTTTGAGCTTGCAGCTTTTGCTGAAGCTCAGTAATTTCGATACTGTTAAATTTATAAGCGGACTTATTTGCGATCAATCTGGCACTGATCGGCAAGATCTCTTGCTTGACCACCAATCCGTTTTCCTTGAGTGTGGTTCCGGTTTCCACGATATCCACGATGACGTCGGAAAGTCCGAGAATGGGAGCAAGCTCAATAGAACCGTTGAGTTTGATGATATCAATGGTTCTGCCGCATGATGCATAATATCTGGCAGCGGCATTTTTGAATTTGGTTGCCACACGAAGCGGATTTGCCGGGTCGTCCTCAAAATCTTCTTTTGCAGCCACGCAAAGTCTGCATTTGCCGATTCCAAGGTCCAAGAGCGAATAAACGTCAGGCTCGTATTCCACCAGAATATCGCTGCCCGCAACACCGATATCCGCCACTCCGCGTTCTACGTAAATGGGAACATCAGAGGGCTTGACAAAAAAGTAAGAAACCTTGTCTGTAGAAAACACGAGTTTTCTTGAAGGTGTATGAATCTCGGGACAGGTATAACCGGCATTTTCAAACATGGCAAGAACCTTGTCGCCAAGTCGGCCTTTGGGGAGTGCAATCTTTATCATTTGAGCACCTCCGTGACATGCAGTATTTTGGAAAACTTGCGGTTTGCAGGTATCTGAGAAGCTGCCATCACGTGCTTTCCTTGTGCAGTGATTTTTTGCATAGCCTGCGTGATTGAAAGTGCGGAATCCTTATCTGAGTACAACAAAAGAACGTCAGATTCCGGGGCCGAGTCGCTGTATCTGATATAATCCAGGTAAAGCGCAAAGCCGATAGCTGCAGCCGAGAGCCCAAAGCGTTCAAGCAGCGGGTCGTAGCGTCCGCCGGAAAGTACCGCGACAGGTACGTCTTTGATATATCCCTTGAAAATGATACCGTTGTAATAACCGATATCATGCATCAGCGAAAAATCCAGGTAAACGTTATGATCAAGCCCCAGGCTTTGCAATACCTCGGCGATCTGCGCAAGCTCTTCAACCGCTTGAGAATCCGGGAGAGTGGCTTTGAGCGCAGGAATCATTTGAGAGATCGGTAAATAAGAGTCTACCAGTATAGCCAGAGGATTCTCGCAATCAAGAGCGGAAAGCATGGATTGAATTCCGTCAGCATTTTTTTGCGAGATCATTGCAGTCAGCTCGTCGCGTTGCGCTCCGCACTCGCAGGCATGATCAATTAACGAAGAGAGAATTCCCATATGGGAAATATCAAGAATGTTGTTTTGGTTGACAGCGTCCAATGTAGCCTTTGCCAATGAGACAACTTCGGTAATGGCATACAAGCTATCGTCTCCAATCAATTCAAGCCCCATCTGATGCAGCTCACTGAATTCGCGATCACCCTTTTTGACACGGTAAACCGTTTCGTTGTAAAAAACCTTTAATGGCAGGTGCTGATCTCTGGCAAGGTTTTTGACGATCGAAAGCGTGATGTCGGGCTTGAGAGCCTTAAGCTTGCCGCCGTCCGTAAAGGTCAGGAGACGATCGTCTACCAAAAAGCTTTTGTTATCGGCATAAAGGGAATAGTCCTCGAATTTATTCATCAGAAATCTACGGTATCCATAGTTTGTATACAGGCCTGCGCATTTGCTGACGGTCTGCTCAGCAGGCGTCATGACATAAGAGATTTTGTCCATCAGATTCCTCCATAGTAAAAGGATAGTATGATTATACTACAAGCAAGCACTTTAGTCAAGTAAAGCGCAAAGAAAAATTAAATATTAATGTAAACAATTTGTAAACCAAGGACAGTTTCTGCCTGTTTTGTGATAGAATATGCAGGTATCTTTGCAAGGAGGACAATATGATCGGGCTTGAGCATGGAAAAGTAAAGCTTGTGGAGCATGATCCTCGTTGGTTTGCGCTGGCAGATGAGCACATCAGGAAGATCAAAAATGCTCTGGGCGAGATTGCAATTGATATTGCGCACGTGGGAAGTACGTCTGTTCCCGGACTGTGTGCGAAACCCATTATTGATATCGTCGTTGGCGTTCGAAATTTTCATGACTCCATCATAAGAGGCTTGGAGCAAGCAGGATATTTGTACAGGCCTGCGCATGAGAGTCAGACACATATGCTTTTCATAGATGCTGATGGAGAAATCAGACGTGCGCACATACACGTTGTTCAGCACATGAGTATGGAGTGGCGGAACTATCTGAATTTCAGAGATTACCTAAAAGCGTTTCCGCAAGTCAAACGTACATATCGAGATCTGAAAAACACTCTCGCAGTGAAATATCCGAATGACAGGGAACAGTACACGCTGAAAAAGGCAGAATTTATTACCTATACGTTGCGCAAAGCGATGGTCTGGTCGTTTCTCGGACATTATGTGTGCGCACAGGTAGACAGACCTGCCGGATATCTGCACCGTAAGGGTCAAAAGGAATTACTGTATCCCATTAACTATGGTTTTATCCCCGGTGTATTGGGCGGTGACGGTGAGGAGCTGGACGTATATTATCTTGGTACAGACAAACCACTTAACTCATTTTCCGGTAGAGTGATCGCAATCGTACACAGAAAAGATGACAGCGAAGACAAGCTTGTGGTTGCTGCGGACGATTATCAGTATACAGCTGAACAAATTTGTCGGGAAATCTATTTTCAAGAGAAATATTATGATACGACGGTTGAATTGATCAACGGACAAAAATTGCACATCAGTAACGGAGTAACAAAATGATTATTGAGTTAATAATTTTAGCGGTTGCGCTTTCCATGGACGCCTTTGCCGTAGCCATTTGCAAGGGCTTATCCATGCAAAAAGCGACCTTAAAAAAGGCGGCAATCGTTGGCGGTTGGTTCGGTGCCTTTCAGGCATTGATGCCTGCGCTCGGATTCTTGTTGGCAGGAATTCTGAATAAGTTCTTTGGTCAATACTTGGAAATGTTCACCGGCTGGATCGCGTTTATTCTCTTAGCATTGATTGGCGGCGGTATGATCAAGGAAGCGATTGAAAAGAAGGAAGAGGGATGTGCGTGCTGTGACAAGGATGCTTCACTGTCCGCCCGTGTCATGTTTCCCATGGCAGTTGCTACCAGCATTGATGCAATGGTAGTCGGCGTCGGATACGGATTACAGCCCGATATGGGCATTCCGGAGGTATTGATCAGTGTGACCTTGATTGGCGTTATTACCTTTGCGCTTTCCGCACTTGGCGTCAAGATAGGCAACGTATTTGGAGACAAATATGAGAAAAAAGCACAGCTGGCAGGAGGTATCATTCTTTGCCTGCTCGGGCTCAAAAACGTATTGGATCAATACGGTGTGATTGATGCTGCATGGAATTGGATTTTGGGAATATTTGCATAACATAAAAGGCGAGCGCCGTGGCGCTCGCCTTTTTCATGATTGGTTATTGTGTTACGCGGAACGTACGTGCTTCTCCGTCATCCATTTGGAAGGAGAATGCGTACGAATACGTACCGTCATCCTCACGGAAGACCATGTAGCCGTCGTAGCTGTGGTGCTGATAGTTGTAATCTACCCAAGCCCCATTCTCCATAACCTGAATGGTGGGCTGAGTATAGCTGTCAAAGCCGTAAACACGAACGGCATAAACAGCAGAGCCACCACCACTTACGGTGAATTCGGTAACGTTCTGATCGGCAATCACCGTGGGAAGGTAAGTATCCTCAATGACACTGCCGACAGAGGATTCAACCTTGATCGTAGAGAGAACCGAATCCTCTCTGACGCCAAGCACGTTGGAGTCGTCCTTGCTTTCGGGAGATCCCCAAGGCAAGAGGACCATATCGATATGTACGGTATCGCCTGCACGAAGCGTGATATCACCTGCATCCACGGTTAGGGTTGCAAGGTTGACCGTTCCGTCAAACTGTTCCTTCAAAACGAGATTGCCGTCATAAGGCTTACCGCCGAGAATCATGCTGTAATCCTTGATAACGACAGCCATGTTGACCGAATCCGTACCCTTATGGGAAGGATCAGAGTCGATGTAGTAATCAAAATACGCACCATCTTTACCGAGTTTGTAGTAATCGGTATGCTCGCTGAGCTTCAGGTCAACCGTTTGCGGCTGATTGTTTTGGTCAAGGTAGCCAAGCTTCTTATAAACGATCGCGCGTCCGTCCATGGAGAAGAACGAGAAATTGTTGACAAAATCCTTGATCTCAAGATCCTCAAGCACAGTCAGATCCAGCGTGTAGTAGGTTCTGGTTTCGTCGGACTGCGCCATCTCCACCTGTCTGTAATCGACTTGGATCTTACCGTCATCGGAAAGATACGACATATCAATATCCACGTAAACAGGGCCGGAAGACGAAATATTTGCGGTTTGTGATTCGGAGCCATAGAAGTTTCCTTGCGCATCGGTGTATTGCAGCCAGTACAATCTGCCCGCGCTGGTGTGCTGAGGCTGTCCAGGCCACAGAGGAGCGGACATGGCACGGAAGTCCGGAAGTGTCCAGTAGTCCTTTCCGTAAACGTAATAGGGGGCGATGCAGTTGGATTCGGTTACTCCGCAGGAAAGGTGATAATAAGGTGCAATAAACTGAATAGAGGACAGCTGCTTGAGCGGGAAGTTCCCCCAGTTCTGGTACAGGTTGATCGACTTGAACTGTTTTGTCTGGTTCTTGGAGACTATGATGGGGAATATCGAATAGCCGTAGTGCATATCCTCGGGATCAAACAAAGGTTCTTCGTATTCGCCCTTGAAGTTCTTGCAGACCTCTACGTTGATGGGCAGCAGTCTGTCAGCTTCGTCAAGTACCACACCGCACTCAAGGCATCCCGTATTGTTGGTGTGCGCAAAGATATAAATCTCACGGTCATAATCGTCTCCGACGATCTGCGAATCAACAATATAATGCTTTTGAGGTTCTTCATAATAAGGCTTATTGAAGTCGGTGCCGTCCAGCGTGTATGTGTAACAGCCGACAAGACTGTTGTAGCCAACATATTTTGCGTTATCGCTCTTGTTGACGATCTTGATGTCGGTCAACGGGTTACGTTCAATATAAGCCTGTCTTTCCAGCTCGTCGAACGAGTGTCCCTTGTCGGTGTAGATGCGATGACCGATCGAGTAGCTATCATGGCTTTTCAGAGTTGTGGTAGCGGGGGTATAGGTCTGCGTGATCACGTAGTAGCCGTCCTCCAAGGTGACAGTCACTTCACCGACGTATTGTTCCTCGGCAGGGAAAATGTAACCAAACACACCCGCATCGGTTACATCAAAGCCAACGTATTGTACCGAGGCAGCGTCAATGCCGTCAATGGAGGAGTGCTTACCGTTCTTGTCGGCAATTACAAGCGAAGATACGCGGCTTTGCTCAATGCGGGTAACCATGCCGAATCCTTTCAAGCCGTGAGTGTCACCATCCGCCACCACGCGGATTTGCTGATGCATTTTGTCACCGTAAACATGCAGGTTGCGGTCAAGTTTCATGGCGGTCGCTGCAGTTGTGTTGATCTTAACCGCTTTCATTTCCGTGATCTCGATCTTCTCCCCAACCTTATCGCCACAGTCCACACGGATGGATTCCACCTTGCCCGTGTAATCGGGAATAGAAACGAGAGGAACGATGACGGTACAGTATTCTTC
>JAFQUG010000293.1 GCA_017408625.1 Clostridia bacterium
CACCGTCGGCATTGACGAGGCTGCCTTCTACGGTCCCAAGCTGGATATTCAGTACAAGAACGTATTCGGCAAGGAGGATACCATCGTTACCATTCAGATCGATATGCTGCTGGCCGAGAAGTTCGGTATGGAGTACGTGGATAGCGACGGACAGATGAAGCGCCCCTATATCATCCACCGCACGTCGCTCGGGTGCTACGAGCGCACGCTCGCTTACCTGATCGAAAAATATGCGGGCGCGCTGCCCACGTGGATGGCTCCCGTGCAGGTCAAGGTGCTGCCCATCGGTGACGAGCACATTGATTATGCGTATGACGTGAAGCGGCAGCTGGAGGCCAAGGGCATTCGCGTGGAGGTGGACGACCGCAACGAGACCATCGGCAAAAAGATCCGCAACGCCCAGCTGGAGAAGCTGCCCTATATGCTGGTGATCGGCGACAACGAGATGAATGAGGGCACGGTTGCCGTGCGCTCGCGCCGTGAGGGAGACAAGGGCGTGATGAGCGTGGATGCGTTCGCCGCCGCGATCTGCACTGAAATTGCAGAAAAGACCCGATAAAAACGCTCGCTTGGAGCAAATTAAAAGGCATTGCCGTGAGGCAATGCCTTTTTTGTGTTGAAATTTTGGCTGTGAGAGGGGGGTTAAGATGGATCCAAATTAACAAAGAAATCGTCAAAGGTGCAGTTGTAGATCTTTTTAAGCTCGATCAGTACGCTGATCCGCACATTTAATTCGCCTGCCTCGTATTTGGCATAGGCACTTCGGGCAATATCGCACCCGCGGCGCTGTAATTCGGCGCAGAGCTTTTCCTGTGAAATATTATGCTTGTCGCGCAGGTGGCGCAGGTTGTCTCCGATGCATCGGTCACGGCGTAGCTTTTGCTCCATTTTCATTCTCCCATAAAATAATTTGACCAATATTGGTTGCAATTCAATTTATTTTATGATAGAATGAACACGAATATTGTCCGCGATACTGGTCAATTTTAAGGAGGAGCACCTTATGATATGTTGCGTGACGGGGCATCGCCCCGAAGGATTCCCGTTTTTGCGGGGTGAAGGGAGCTTTTTATATGAGGAATACAAAAAGCAACTCTCACAGGAAATTGCCATGTTGATTGATGCAGGATATGATTATTTTGTCAGCGGTATGGCAGAAGGGGCTGACACGGATTTTGCAAGCGCGGTCGTTGACTTTCGCGATGATTTGAAAATGGATATTATTTTAGAGGGAGCTCTGCCTTATCCGATTCATCCTTGTAAAATGTCGCAGGAAAGGCGAGATGCCCTAGAAAAATGCGATCGCAAAAAAACGGTTTCTGCGCATTATTTTCGAGGATGTATGCAAAAGAGAAATTGCTATATGGTAGATAAATCCGAGCTGGTTTTGGCCATATGGAACGGAAAAGAGCAGGGGGGAACTTGGAACACCATTCGTTACGCACGAGCAAAGGGAAAGCCGATTCGCTATATTGTGCTGTAAAAACACAGAAGGCGTTGCCAACTGGCAACGCCCTTTGTGTACAGTCAGGTTTTTGACGCGGTGAAACCGAATTACTTGAGTTCGACGGTTGCGCCTGCATCCTCGAGAGCCTTCTTGATGTTCTCGGCCTCGTCCTTGGAAACGCCTTCCTTGATTGCCTTAGGAGCAGCCTCAACGAGGTCCTTTGCGTCCTTCAGGCCAAGGCCGGTGATCTCACGGACAGCCTTGATGACGTCAAGCTTCTTTGCACCGAAGGAAGCAAGGATAACGTCAAACTCGGTCTTCTCCTCAGCAGCAGCAGCGGGAGCAGCGCCACCCACAGCAACAGCGGCAACGGGAGCAGCGGAAACGCCGAACTCCTCCTCAACAGCCTTAACGAGCTCGTTGAGCTCCAGAAGGGTCAGACCCTTGATCTCTTCCACAATAGCGGTAATCTTTTCGCTAGCCATTTTCATTTACCTCCTGAAAATAGAATGTTTTGTGTATTTTTGCGTGAGAGCGTCACGCAGCGCCTGCGTTGTACGGGGCAGGACCGTTATGCCGCATTACTCTGCGGCGGGAGCAGCCTCCTGCTTGTCGATGATACCCTGAAGGGCATACGCAAGACCGTACAGGGGGGACTGGATGCTGCCAAGGAACTTGGCAATGAGGGTTTCCTTCGAGGGGATGTCGGCCAGAGCCTCAACGGTCTTTGCGTCGATGACGGCACCGTCAAGATAGCCGGCAAGAATCTGGAAGGACTCGATCTTGTCTGCGAACTTCTTGAGAACCTTTGCAGGAGCGACAGCATCCTCGGTGCTGATCGCGATTGCGGTCATACCGTTCAGATACTGCTTCATGTCGCTAAAGCCCACCATGTCGCAAGCGCGGCCGGTCATGGTATTCTTTACGACCGAGTAACGAACGCCTGCCTCACGCAGTGCCTTACGCATGGCGGTATCATCCTCCACGGTAATGCCCTGGTAGTTGACCAGAACGCCGGAAACCGAGTTCTTCAACTGCTCAGCGAGCTCTGCGACCTGCTTCTGCTTCTGTTCCAGAATAACTTTGCTAGGCATGTTTTTGTTTCACCTCCCGTAGTGAATTGATATAAAAAAATCTTTCTCCCGCCAAGACACACTCCGGCACGAAGAAAGACTCACTCTGTATAGAAAAGATGAATCGCTCCTCGGCAGGAGAGCTGCGCGAACGCCGCCTTTACGGGAACCTGCTGTCTTTGGATAACGGTGGTATTATACCACGGCAAAATGCGTTTGTCAAGCCTTTTTTGAAAAAAAGTAAAGAAAGTGCACGAGAGCCGTACACTTTCTTCATTTCTCTTGGTCTGCCGCCCTGTTTGCACGCAGCACGCGCTGTGCCGCTTGCACGTAACGCTCGCGCAGCCAATCGGGCTTTTGGATCGCAATATCACTCTGGGCGGTAAAGAGGATGCCGAGAAACAGCTCCACATTGTGAAACTCACAAATGTAGCTGCCGCGCGTCTCCTCGCCCACGATGAAGCGCTTGAGCTCCAGGCGTGTGAGCTTGTCGGGAATGGAGATCACGGCGGTGTAGGGGATCTGCATCTGCACGATCGCGCGCGCCACGTCGCGCACCTCGGCGCCCGTCACGGCATCCACGGGATCCTCGTCGCCTGCGCAGATGGTGTAGGTGGGAAGGGTATAGGCTTTCGTATAATAAAAGCCACGGTGTGCGGCACTGTATGCCAGCGGCGCGCCGAAATCGCGGCGCAGGCTGTCCACGTCACGCTGGGCCTGTCGGTGCGAGATGCCAAAGCGCTCGGCCAAGCGGTTGGCGTTGGGATAGCGCATATCGGTAATGCATCGATGCAGCCATTGAATACGGTCGCTCGCGTTCATGTCACGGCCTCGCTTTCCACGGTTGCGTTGCCCACAAAAATGCGCGTGCCGACGAAGAGCGCATAGCCCACCGTAAGCAGATCCTGCAGCAAATACAGCGTGTCGGTGTATACGCCCGCAAGATAGGCGACAACGCCCGAAACGCCGACTGTGGCTGTGATGAGCAGAGCGAGCAGAGAGAGCGCGGCGAGCGCGCGGGGCTTATTGCGACCGAGCGCGGCGCGTTGATCCGCGAGCAAGGATCCCATGATCGCCAGCATACACACATGAAGCCCGACCTTGTGCGGCGCGTTCATCGGGGTGCGCAGGTCAAAATAGGTGGCCGAGAGCAGCAGCACGGCGGCAAGGATCATGGCGTAGCCGCACAGCACGCGTGCGGTGCGGGCGCGCTCGCCGAGAAAATGGAGCAGGAAGTGTGCGCCGCCCGCCAGCAGTGCCATGGCCGCAAGTGCGCAAAGGAGCGCAGGTGCCGCGGTGCTGTCGGCGTTTGCGAACAGATAGATCGCATTGACCGCTGCAAGCAAGGACATCACGCCTGCCGCCACCAAGCGCCCCAGCGAAAGCGGTGCCTCGGCAGGCAGGAGCGCGCGATCGCGCACGAGGAAGGGGAGCGCGCAAAAGGCGATGGCACTGACCCCTAATATAATATAGTAGAGAATCGGCAGCACCGCACCCGAGCGGAAGTAGCCGGGGGCGCGGTCAAAGGCAAGGCAGAGCGCCAGCGTGCGCAGCAGCACGGTCAGCGTGACAAGTGTGGGCACGGCGATGCGGGCCGCGCGCAGGATGGAATCGGAACGGTTCATACACAGACCTCCTTCGCCGCGCAGTGCACGGCGTATCGTGTTACTACCTTTATTATAATGCAAAGCCTTGCTTAAAATGTACACAAATGTGCACAACGGAAAAATAGATTTTTTGCGTGCACAGCGGTCGTTCCAAGCGAAAATTGTTGGCTTCTATAAAAATAAACATCAAAACGGGCGATTTTTGCCCTTTTTTGTGTCCGAGTGGGCGAAATTGCGGCGTGCAAGCGGCTCTGCCCCTATATTTTGTGGCGAATCTGCAACGAAAACCGCCCGTTTTTGTATAAAATGTATATTTCAGGTCTAATATTTAAGCAAACTTTGTAGGAATGACGAAAAAAATTTTTGCTTTCCTACTTGCAATTCAAGGGCGATTATGTTAAAATAGACGGGTCTGATATGCGATGAAGCGAGAGGTTGCCGCGCAAGCGGGGAATTTTCGCGGAGTATGTCCGTTCAAACCGGGCGACAGAGTTTGCAACGACACAGGTTGTGCACGCTTTTCCTGCCTTTTTCCCGGAGATTACCCGTACAGATGCTGATGTGTGGGCAAATCCGGTTTTTGTAAGGAGAGAAAAGAAACGCGCGGCACAGTGTCCGAGCGATCTCGCCCCAATTCGAAACGCGGACCGGAGCTGCAATCTTCATTATTAATATGAGACCGCCCCACCGGGACGCAAATTTCAAAAAGGAGGCAAAAACAATGGCAGTCAAGGAAAAGATCAGAGTCAGACTGACGAGCTACGATCACACCCTCATCGATACCGCTGCGGAGAAGATCGTGGACGTTGCCAAGAGAAACGGCGCAACCGTTTCGGGCCCTGTGCCGCTCCCCACGAAGAAGGAGATCATCACCATTCTTCGCGCGGTGCACAAGTACAAGGACAGCCGTGAGCAGTTCGAGCTGCGCACGCACAAGCGACTCATCGACATCATCAAGCCCACCCAGAAGGCTGTGGACGCACTGATGAACGTCGAGCTCCCCGCCGGTGTTGAGATCG
>JAFQUG010000294.1 GCA_017408625.1 Clostridia bacterium
GCACAGGGTCGCCCATCTGCGGATGATACTGATCGATCTTCAGCGTTCTGTATGCCGCCGTGTGCGCAAAGCGGTGCAGTACCATACCGGCTGCCGTGGGATACGCGCATTCCTTGGGCGTTTCAATGGCGGATTGCGCGTGCGTATTTGCCAGGTTATTGAAGTTGACAAAGCCAATCTCACGGCCGTATCTCTGCCACATCATGAGAATGGACGCAGCATTCAAGGCATACGCCCACTTGCTGAACAGATAGCACTTGGTCAGCTTGTTATCCTCTCTGGGCGCCATGTTATACATGTCCGCACCGCCTAAGGGCAGCCACTCGGTGTTGCAGTAGAGCAAATGCGTGCCGTTTTTCTCGTTATACGCACGAAGAATCGTCAGCTTTTTTTGCATATAGCTCTCATCCGAGCCGCGGTCGGCAATGAAATCAATGTCCCGGCCCGCAATCTCCAGCATTTTTTCAAGCCCTTCCAGGTTGTAGCTGTAAGTATCGATGCCGATATTGACCGTGGGATCGACCGCCTTCATGGCGCGGGAATACACGATGCAGGCACGCGCGTACTCCTCGGGCGTAAACCAGCGGTGCACCTCGTTGTCCATCTCCCAGTACTTGACGTTGTACGGCCTCTCGCGGCCGTTTGCAATGCGGGCGCGACCGCCCTCGGTGCTCTCGTCGCCGTTGCAGTATTCCACCCATGCGGCCGCCTCGCGTGCACCCTGTTCAATGCTTGTAAAATGCGGCAGATCTCTGCCGTGGCGCGCTGCGTGGATGGTGGGATCCTCGGGGTCTTTGCCCAGGCTTTCGGGCGGTACGTAATCAACGAATCGCTTATATGGGTTGAACATATTGACGCAGATCATGGACTCACCGCCAATCGCCTCTGCGTAGGACGCAAGCTCATCCGTGCCCACGTCGTTGTACTGATAGCCGCCCCAGAAATACGACTTCATGGGCGGACGGTATTCGCCCACACCGTCGCGCCAGTTATAAAACGACGCAAAGCAGCCGCCCGGCCAGCGCACGACTGCGGGAGAAACGTATGCGCCCGCCTCGACCGCACTCTTTTTCATGCGACGGACGGCGTCGTGCGGCAGCAGCGAAAAATCGTCGCACAGCACGCTCGTCTGCCCATCCAGCAGCAAGGCAAAGGTATATCTGCCCTCGTCCGACACGGTAAAGGTGGCTTGTACGGGGGTATAGTCCTTCCCGATCGGAGCAAGCGCGCAGGTCGCGACGGGATCGCTCACGCTTCCCTCTTTGTAAATTGCAATGCGCAGCGCGGGATTGCCCTTGGTCAGCTTGATCTTGCCCTTGAAGGTATAGGTCACGCCCGCAAAGCAGTATTTGCCGTCCTGCGCAAGGCCGCCAAATTCGTCCGAGTCGTTGACCACCTGCATGGCGTGCTCACCGTGGTAGCCACTCTCGACGATGCCGATGCGCACGTCTGCCGTAGGAGACTGCTCAATGACAAAGGTGGAATCATCCTCGATCAGCTGATGCCCCGCCGTGCCCGGAAAAGCAAACCAGGCGTTGTGCTCGTAACCCGAATGGTACCAGTCAAACACGCGCCAGTCGGTCTCGCAGCGTGAGGAGTGGTCGTTTTCATCCTCCAAAAGATCAAACCAAAGCTTGTTGATCATGCGATACGGATAAAATGGCTCAAAGCTGCGGTTAAAAAACATTTCGGCAATCATGCCCTCCACCTGCAGTCCGTAGCCAAGCTCGATAAAATTCGAGGCAAGCTTGGGGCTGATGGGCGTGGAATGATAGCTTGTTGTGGCAGTCAGTTTCATATCTGTTCCTCCCGGTTTGATTGCATTCATTATAGCATTTTTGGAACAAGGTGTCAATGACGCAACGAAAAAAGCACAAATTTTGAAAATCCTCTTGACTCTATAGTTGACTATAATGTTATAATAATGTCATCATAGAGATAACGAGCAAGAGGAAGGTGAAAACATGCTGAAAATCGGAGAATTTGCCAAGGCATGCGGGGCAAGCGTGCAAACGCTGCGCTATTACGATCAGATCGGCGTATTTTGCGCGGACTACATCGATCCGGACTCGGGCTACCGCTACTATAGCCGGGACAAGCTCAAAACCTTTGCGCTGATCGAGCAGCTCAAGCAGTTGGATTTTTCGCTGGATGAGATCAAGGAATTCCTTGCCTGCTCTCCAACAGAACAATGCCGCATCTATCGAAACAAAAAGCAAGCCATTCTGGAGGGTATTCATCAAAAACATCATCAGGTCGGTCAGATCGATGAGTTCTGCGGAAATACACAGCCAGGCGTATTGCCCTTGACTCAACAAATACTTCAGATGCCTTTTGAACATGATCCGCGTGTGATCGGAAAGTGGGCGTATTGCGGTGATATGAAGCCGGAGCAATCCTTTGACAGTGAGGACACCTTAATTCGGGAGGTTGCGCTTTTGGAGCACATATATTTTCTTCCGGGAGGCAGCCACGTGTGGATGTATTTTTGGAGCAAGGGCTTTTTGTATTACATGATGCCTTACTTTAACGTGATCGTTCCCAATGCATATCGCATATTTACCGTCAAAGAAACAACATATATGGAGATCGACTGGATGGTGGATATTTTTGCAAAGGGCGAACAAGAACGAAAGGTTCTCATTTATAAGCAAGTGGACACAAAGGAGTACACCGAGCGTGAAACGCGCATAGGCCGCGACAATATCGATATTCCGTACGTTTCGGACCAACGCGTGCTTGGTGATTGGGAAACGGTAGATCTCGTGAACACTCCCGATCAATTCGACAGTCAGCGCAAAAATTGGCAGAGCGAATTGATGATCGTGGATATGCAATTCTACCCCCGTGGAATATGTCAGCAAACACGCAGACTGAACGGCGGAATGTATCAAAAAGGGCTGAGGTACTCCGCCGGCGTTGTACTGGATGTAGCAATGGAATTTGCCCAGCACTATCGCATATTCACCGAGAATGATACGGACTACCTGATCATGGAGCACAAAAGCGGCGACTATTCCTACGGTGGAAAAATATATTGTTATTACGTATTCAGGAGGAAAACGACATGAAAAGATTTTTGATTTTATCGCTTTTATCGGCAATGCTGCTGGTTGCCTGCAACGCGCAGCAGCCACCCGTTGACACAACGCAAACAACAGGCACAGCGCCTGCCGCCACGACCGAGTCGGAATCCACCCTGCACGCCGTCGAGGACATGACACAAATTGAATGCGTGCGCACCGTGACCAAACTAACCGAATATTGCACAGCATCCGAACTTGCCTATCGCGTGGATTTTGAGGTGGATGGCCTAGGTCGATATTTTGAAATTGCTCTGCCTGCAGATTACGCGCAAAAGGCATACCCTTGTGTGCTGTATTTTCCTGACATCGGTTATGAGGTGGACTATTTGGTTGATAACTTTGCCAAAAAAGATGTAATCGTCATGCGCCTTTTCAATCGCGGTTCCAAGGAAAACGAGGGTGAAAAGGATTTTTGCGGAAAAGATTTTATGGATGCAGAAGCCATGCTGTCTATTTGTACCGCCTGCCCCTTTTTGTCCGATCACTGTATCATCACAGCAGGTGCGGTGACAGGTGCAACGTTTGCATTGAAGCTGGCAGCAACTTATCCGGAAGTCATTAAGGGTTGCGCTGTTGTAGATGCCATCTGTGATATGCAAGCCTTTGTGGATTTCAGAGGCGAGCAGATCAAGGAAATGTACTTGTATTACATTGGCTGCACCGAGGAGCAGCTGCCGGATGAGCTTGCTAAGCGTTCTCCCAAATACTTTTACGAGACCATCAAGACTCCCGTCCTGCTGTTTTGCTATACGGACACGCCGTTTATCCCCAACGAGCAATCCGTGGAATTAAAGACTTTATTGGATGGCAACGGATGTGATACCGAGCTTGAATATCTCTCACCCATCAACTCAGATTTCAACGGAACTGCATTTATGAAGCTAATCCCTTGGATCAAGGAGATTTCGGAGAACTTACAATGAAGCGCATCAGTTATCTATTGCTTATCGCGCTCCTGCTTTTCTGTCTTGCATCCTGCAAGGCAGATCAACCACCCGAGCCATATTATCTGTTTGTCTACAACAGCAAGGCCATGACCGAAGAGGATATTTCAGCAATCCGGGGGCTTTGTGATCTCTATCCCGATTATGAGATCGCCATAGTGGATGCTTGCGAGCAAAAAAATGCAGCCGATGTATATCGACTGCTGATCCAAGAACGCGACGCACGCGGATATGACCCCTGCGGCATTCAGATCTTTGGAACACCGAGTGCAGTTCCTGCATTCGTACATAAGCACGAATTTGAAATGCAAACGCAAGACGAAATGTTCAAGGAGGACGACTTCGTCTCTGATTATTTCTATACAAATTTTAACAATGACCCGGATGTGTTGAATAAAATCAGCGCGCACGAGCTGGCACACAGTCTTGACGAGATTGACATCATGCCCGCATGGCACGTGGTGCGTCTGCCGCTGCTGCGGGGAGATTTCGCGGATTTCATCACCAAATACCGCGAATACCTTGCGCTTGTTCAGGATGGGAGCATCGTAAACGTGTCGGTTGCCTCTCCGATTCTTCCTGTTGGATGGTATTCGGTTGCACTTGATGACACGGGATATTTTCTGACGCGTGCGCGCGACGAATGGAAATTCATTGACAACGTGCACCTATATGGCACGACCGAGGGCGTTTATGCATCTACGCTTGATCTTGAGGGCAGCTGCAACGCAGATGATTGGGCACCGCTAACCAAGCAAAACGTGTGTGAGATCTTTCACGAAAGCCATGCGAATAAGGACGTGCTCTCGCAAACAATATTTACCGGCAGAGGCAAGTATGATTATTATTGCACAGACGTTTTGACCACAAACACCATCAATCGCAAGCTGAACGGGATGCCGTATTTTCTCTATACGGGCGGCTGTCAGCCTGCAAAGGGCATGTCGGGTAACATCATCACCAAAGCGTTGAGCGGGCGGTGCGTGGGGGCTATTGCCTCCACAACGCTGCAGCACGGCATTGACATCGACTGCATGCTTTCGGGCGAGGAATACGTGCAGGGATATTGCAGGTATTCCCTGCTGTACGGCTATCTGAAAGCCAAAAGCGAGGGGGAAACCCGTGCTGAGGCATTTTGCGCAGGGCAGCGACAGATGGCTTTGGCCTTTATCCAAAACGCGGATACCACCGACGTACAAAGCTATCAATCCAACCTCAACAACCTGCTGGCATTTCAGAATTTCGGGTTGATTGATCCGTAACAAACCTATAAATAATCAAAGGCAGGATCGCTGATCCTGCCTTTTTGCTTTTGATTATTGACTTTCAATCACCTTTTCGCCGCCGGGCCAGATGACGCGGAGCTTGACGGGGGTATCGCACTTGATCGTGATCTGCGGCTCGTCGGTCGCGCTCCCACGCGCTGCGCATACAAGGTCCACGCTCTTGCCGTCAAACGGATAACGCTCCATGCCGTGCTGCTCGGTCAGGCTCACGCGCCACACAATCTCACCGTTTTGCGCGTCCGCCTTGATGCCGAACACGTACTCGATCAGCACCGCGATCGGGACAAGTCCCGTCCAGCCCACGAAATCCGACTTGGCGGGCTTTCCGGGGTGCACGTGCTCGGGCGAATAGTTCTCCCAAACCGTGCCGGTATCTAAGAACACCTTGACCACGTTTTCCAAGGTGTTGCAAGCGATTTCGTGCGCAAGGCCGTGGTATCCTACCCTTTCAAGGCCTTTGAGCACCATGTAATTGGTGGGCGCCCAGACAGAGCCCTTCCAGTAGCCGCCGTGCTCGTTGTAATCGGGGTGATCGGCAGACAGCGTGGGCACGCGGTGCGGACGCTTGAACTCCGCAGGGTTTTCGAGGTGTGCGATCAGGCGCGGCAGACGCTCCGGGGGCACGATGTCCGCAAGCAGCGACCAGTAAGCACCGATCGACTTGACACCCGACAGTCCCGAGCGCCACATATCGTAGTAAAAGGCGTCCTGCTCGCTCCAGAGCTTGTCGTTGATCAACCCTGTCAGCATTTCGACCTCGCGCACAAGCCACTCGGTATCCTGCTCGCAGCCAAGAACCTTGCCCATCTCGATCAGCACCTTACCGCTGATCACCATCTGGATGCAGGCATCTACCCAAATGCCGTGTCCGTGCGAGGCGTGCTCGCAGTAATGCGACTCTACGCGGGGCTGGTTATCCATCCCGCAAGCAAGGCCGCAAGACCAATAGCTGCCGTCGCGCCAGGTGCGGTTGAGCTGCAGCCACTTATGGTATGCAAGCAGCGGATAGAACACGCGCGAAAGACGCTCTTTATCGCCCGTCAGCCGATAATATTCCCACTCGCACCAGGGCATAATATTGGGACCCGTGGACGCGGGATCGTCACGCTGAAACTGCTCGCCCGGCTCGCTCTCGCAGATCTCGCGGCAGATAAAGCCGTCCTTGTGCTGATGCGAATAGAAATTGTCCAGCGTTTTTTGGAAATTGAACACGTGCGAGCCATACCTGCCAAACATGACGATAAACGAGGAATCCCACATGAACAGGTAACCGTTAAACGCCGTATCGATAAAATTGGACACAAAGCCCGCCGCAGCGTTGGGCTTGCGCAGATTGCAAAAGGCGATCTCCCACACCTTATCGTAGCACGCGAGCACGTCATCCCTGCCCTGCCATACAGGCCGCGGCAGCCTGTCCTTGGCCTTTGCATAGGTCGGCAGCGGCGCGTCCTCTACCTCTGTGTGCAGATATGGATTTTTTTGGACGTATGGGTTATGCGCGTAAAACAGCGAATCGTTGACAAGATAATGCTTTCCCATGGGATACCTCCAAAGGTTTGATTGGTTTTATTATAGCATACTTTCGGGGGAATGTCTATATGTTGGTGCTGCTCTTTGTGGATTCCCGCTATGAAAATTCGCCCGGGCGCGGGCTTTTTCTCCGTTTCGCCTACGGCAAAATTGCCGAAAGGTCTTGCAATGCGCCGCGAAATGGTATATAATTATGATGTATAATTATGGCTATAAAATCTATTGAGATCGGAGATACAACTATGAAGCTTGGTATTGTCGGACTTCCCAACGTGGGAAAATCCACCTTGTTCAACGCCTTGACCAATGCGGGTGCCGAATCCGCAAACTACCCCTTCTGCACCATTGAGCCCAATGTGGGCATCGTGCCCGTGCCGGACAAGCGTCTGGACGTGCTGGCAGAGATGTACAAGCCCGAAAAGCTGACCCCCGCCGTTTGCGAGTTTGTGGACATTGCGGGTCTTGTCAAGGGCGCATCCAAGGGCGAGGGCCTTGGCAACCAGTTCCTTTCCAACATTCGCGAGTGTGATGCAATTCTGCACATCATTCGTTGCTTTGAGAACGACGACATCATTCACGTAGAGGGCAGCATTGACCCCATGCGTGACCTGGAGACCATCAACATGGAGCTCATCCTTTCCGATATGGAAATGATGGAGCGCAGAATTGAGCGCACCACCAAGGCCATGCGTGCCGACAAGTCGCTGGCCGCTCAGATGGAGGTGTTCAAGAAGATCCTGGCAGCACTGGAAGAGGGTCTTTGCGCGCGCACCGTGGCACTCACTCCCGACGAGGAGGAGCTTTTGGCTGACACCCACCTTCTGACCCGTATGCCCGTCATTTACGTGGCAAATGTCAGCGAGGACGAGGCAGGCGAGGAGCCGCTCGGAAACCCCGCATACGTATCACTCAAGGAATACGCAAAGAGCGAGCAGAGCGAGATCATGTGGATCTGCGCAGGCATCGAGGCCGAGATTGCAGAGCTGGACGCTGAGGAAAAGGCAATGTTCATGGAGGATATGGGCATTGAGGAAAGCGGTCTTGACAAGCTGATCAAGGCAAGCTATTCTCTGCTCGGTCTGACCTCTTACATGACTGCAGGCCCCAAGGAGGTTCGTGCATGGACCATCACCAAGGGCACCAAGGCTCCCCAGGCAGCAGGCAAGATCCATAGCGACTTTGAGCGCGGCTTTATCCGTGCCGAGGTAGTCTCCTACGACGACCTTGTCAAGCTGGGCAGCATTGCCGCTTGTAAGGACGCAGGCCTTTACCGCAGTGAGGGCAAGGACTACGTCATGCAGGACAGCGACATCGTGCTGTTCCGCTTCAACGTCTGATCGATATTTTGCATAAGAGGTAATTCCCATGAGAATGAGAAGAAAAAAGCACGGTGCCGAGAGAATCGCCGCTTGCTCTGCCCTGCTGATCGAGCATCCCGAGCTGCTGATGGCTGACCCTTTGGCTGCTTTTCCCGAAAAAAAGCCGCTGGCCTTGGAGATCGGCTGCGGCAAGGGCGCATTTGCCTGCGGCACGGCTGCGGCAAATCCCGACGTCAATCTGATCGCCATGGAGCGCGTGGCCGACGTGGCTTGTCTTGCGCTGGAGAAGGCGACCGAGTGCGCCGACACACGCCCCGACAACCTTCGTTTCATCATCGGAAATGCGGAAAATCTGCCCGAATGGCTGCCCGCACACTCGCTGGACACCATTTATCTCAATTTCAGCGATCCCTGGCCCAAGAGCGGCTACAAAAAGCGTCGCCTGACCCACCGCGGCTTTCTGGAAAAGTACCGCGAGCTGCTGGTTCCCGGCGGTATGCTGAAATTCAAGACCGACAATCACGATCTGTTTTTCTTCAGCCTGGAGGAATTTGAGGCTTGCGGCCTT
This sequence comes from Clostridia bacterium, assembly GCA_017408625.1. Next base: position 8,734 of record JAFQUG010000294.1, read on the forward strand.
GAGATCGTATGGAAAACCGAGGATTTGCACGCAAGCGAGCTTGCCGCGACCAACGTCATGACCGAATACGAGGCAAACTTTACCGCAAAGGGTATGCCCATCTACTCGGCGCACGTGCGCTTTCCCGCATGAGCGCGCCGCAAGTGGAACCCAGCGGCATTCTGCTGATCCATAAGCACGCGGGCGCGACCTCGCACGATATCGTTTACAAGGTGCGCCGTGCGCTGCACACAAAACGCGTGGGCCATACGGGCACGCTTGACCCCATGGCGACCGGTGTGCTGGTCGTTTTGGTTGGCAGAGCGGCCAAGGCCTGCGAGTACGTCAGCCACGACCGCAAGGTGTACAAGGCTACGCTGCGACTCGGATTGACCACCGACACCGAGGACGTCACGGGCACGGTGCTGACTACCTGTGAGGCACTTCCCTTGCCCGAGCAGGTCAAGGACGTGTGCGAGAGGTTTGTGGGCAAGATCAAGCAGATCCCGCCCATGTACAGCGCACTCAAAGTGGACGGACAAAAGCTTTGCGACCTGGCGCGCAAGGGTATCGAGGTCGAGCGAGAGGCACGTGAGATCGAGATCTTTTCCCTTTCCTGTGAGCCGACAGACTCCGTGAGTGATTACATTCTCACCGTGGATTGCTCGGGGGGCACGTATATCCGCACGCTTTGCGCCGATATCGGCGCGGCCTTGGGCTGCGGAGGTGTGATGGCGACATTAGAGCGCATGCAAACGGGCGGCTTTGGCCCGGACGAGTGCGTTACCACAGCCCAACTGGAGCAAATGGACGACGACGCGCGCCTTGCGCGCCTGCTCCCTGTTGAGGTACTGTTTTCGGAGCACCCCGCCGTTCACCTTTCGGATTTTTATAAAAGACTTTGCCGCAACGGCTGCGAGATCTATCAGAGCAAGATCCGCACGGATTTTCCCGTAGGGCAACGCGTGCGCATCTGCGACCAAAGCGGGCATTTCTTCGCCCTTGGCGAGGTGCGCGAATACGAGAGCGGCACGGCCATTGCCATGATCAAGCTGTTTGAGCTGGAATAAGGAGACGCTATGAAAAACACCAACACCTGTCCCAAGTGCGGCAAGCACAATATCGTGCGATTTGACGGCTATACCGGTGCGTACGGCTCGGGCAACAACGTCATGACCGGCGCGACCGTATTCTCGGGTGTCAACGTCAACCGCTATATCTGCTGCGATTGCGGCTTTACCGAGGAATGGATCGACACCTGCGATCTTGACAAGATTGAAAAAAGCAAAAAGGCGAAAAGATAAGCAAAAGCAGAAGTCATAGACTTCTGCTTTCTTTTTGTTATCGTAGCCCGATGGGCCAAAATCATTGAGTTTGGAAATCACGATGCGCCCCGCCCCAAGATCCTTCGCAGCGCATCCCTCTTTTTTGTCATTCTCGAGCGTAGCGAAGAATCTTAAAAAAGAGGGATGCTTGCTCAAGGATGACAGGGGCGGGATATGGCGTCCTTAGCTTAATGATATTGCCCGATAGGTGCTCGTTTTTTCAAAAATGCGACACAGCGTCGGGCAATTGGATATACGCTGCGACAAACGGCAAGACAAGGCCGATCACGGTCACGACGATATCGGGAAGCTTGAACTTAAATCCCCTTCTGTAAATCAGATAGCCCGAGAGCATGATAATCAGATACACCACCAACGAAATCGGAATATAGATACCAAACGGCATCATCATAAAGCAATATCCGTAGACCGGAATAAGCAAGGCATATCCAAAAGGAGAATTTGAGATCTCCCCTGCCTGCTCTGCGCCCTTTTTGACAAAGCTGATCAGATACCCATTTGCAGCCGCAATACCAACAGCGCCCCAGATAAAGAACATGTACCAGCGATCCGTGATCTCTTCCACCCCATGTCTCCAGTAGTCCGGGCGATTGATCTCAACCGGATCCTGAAAGAGCACGGTCAGGTTGTTCATGGGAGTATACATAATTCCCCAACCGGCCAAATTATCTGCAATTTTGCTGTCAAACACCCAAGATGCGGAAAGTGCCACAATACACGGCAAAAAGATCCACAAAGCACAAAACAGCACGCCGTCCGCGACCGTATTGGCTTGCATGAACAAAAAGCAATAGATGGAATAGATGACGAATGCAAGCAACAGCGACAGAAAATAATACGGGATCATATACACGAGCGCGAAATAGTCGGTATTGAACGCAAGCCAGAGATAGCTTGCTCCCCAGGTAACCGTATAAATGGCTATCACCTGCACAATGCCGCTGACAAAGTGCACCATGGCCATTTTCTCGCGCTTGATCGGGAAGAAATACAGCGTATCCAGATTGCGGCGGTTTTTGAGCCCTGAAAGCTCAAAGAGCGGTACGATGCTGGCCATGATACAAAGCACTGTTGCAAGCATAAAAAGGCCGCTTTGGCAATACTTGATTTCATCAGAGGTGTTCACCTCGGAAATGCCGATCAGGCAGATGGCAACCGAAAGAGCGGTAAAGATCAGCGTGCGCAGCGCGCTGCTTTTGAGTCTGTACGACAAATATCTGAAAAAGATCTTCATTTCAAATACCCCCTCTTCTCTACCTCGTGGATAAAGACCTCCTCAAAGTCCATGCGCATCTCCTCCAGCACAGCGGGTCCCAGTGCCTGCAGCTGCGGCAAAAGCTCGGCAGCGTTGCCTTGCAGCACCACGCGCACAAACCGACCGCTCTTTTCCAGAGAGGTCACGGGCAGGTGCGCAAACGCCTCGTCGGGAATCTCCTCCAGAAAAGCAAGCTGGAACTTGCAAAAGCTGTTGACTTTCTCTGCAATGTCACCCGAGGCGGACACGGTCATCTGATCAAGCAGCACGTAGCAATCGCAGAAATCCTCCAGCTCGCGCAAGGAATGGCTGGAAATGATGACAGAGGTGTCATTCTCCTCCACAAACTCGTTGAGTACCTTTTTGAAGGTCAGACGCGAGAGCGGGTCAAGCCCGTCAAACGCCTCGTCCAACAAGAGATATTTGGGCCCCACCGCAAGCGCCAATGAAATATACAGCTGTCGGCGCATGCCCTTGGAGAAATTGCGGATCGGCTTTTTGGGATCGAGCGCAAATTCTTTTGTAAACCGATCAAAGACAGCACGGTCGATCTGAGGATAGAAAACCTGATACATTTTATAAAGGCTCTCGCCCGTGGTATATATGGTATAATACGGGTCGTCGGGCAGGAAAAAGAGTGCTCGGCGCGCCTCTTCCTCGCCAACGCTTTGTCCGTCTATAAGAATCTCGCCCTGCTTGGGGGTCAGCACACCC
>JAFQUG010000295.1 GCA_017408625.1 Clostridia bacterium
ATCAAAAACCTCAAGGTCAGCTACAACAAGGTGTTCGGCTACTATATCGAGGTCAGCAAGTCGTTTGCTGACCAGGTACCCGCGCACTATATCCGCAAGCAGACCCTGGTGAACGGTGAGCGCTACATCACCGACGAGCTCAAGGAAATGGAGGCCAAAATCCTTGGCGCGGGCGACCGCGTCTGCGCCCTGGAATACGAGCTGTTCCAGGAGATCCGAGCCTATGTGGCGCAAAACAGCGAGAGAGTGCAGAAAACCGCTGCACTGCTTGCCAAGACCGACGTATATCTTTCGCTTGCCACCGTGGCTGCGCGCAACAAGTACGTGCGCCCCGAGGTGGATACAAGCGACGTCATTGAAATCAAGGACGGCCGTCATCCTGTGGTCGAGCAGTTTGTCAAGGATACGTATTTCGTGCCCAACGACGCCATGCTTGACACCAAGAATAACCGTCTGATGCTGATCACCGGCCCGAATATGGCAGGTAAATCCACCTACATGCGTCAGGTTGCGCTGATCACGCTGATGGCACAGATTGGCAGCTTTGTGCCCGCAAACGAGGCGCGCATCGGTATCGTGGATAAGATCTTTACCCGCGTGGGCGCGTCGGACGACTTAGCCTCCGGGCAATCCACCTTTATGCTGGAAATGACCGAGGTGGCCTACATTCTGCAAAACGCAACGCAGAAGAGCCTGATCATTTACGACGAGGTAGGCCGCGGTACCTCCACCTTTGACGGCATGAGCATTGCACGTGCCATTGTGGAGTACACTCACAGCCGACGCATCGGTGCAAAAACGCTTTTTGCCACGCATTACCACGAGCTGACCGTCATGGAGCAGGAATTCGAGGGCGTGGTCAACTATAACATTGCTGCCAAAAAGCGCGGTGACAGCATTACCTTCCTGCGCAAGATCGTGCGCGGCTCGACCGATGACAGCTACGGTATTGAAGTAGCCAAGCTGGCAGGGCTGCCGAACGACGTGATCAAGCGCGCCAAGCAGGTGCTGCTCTCGGTTGAGCAGACCGCACGTGCGCTGAGCACCGCAGAGCCTGCACGAGAGGAAAAGAGCGACGAGATCACCATCGAGGATCAGATCAACGAGCAAGTGATCGAGCAGCTCAAGAACGTGGATATCAATACGCTCTCGCCGTACGAATGTATGTCGCTCTTGTTTGATATCAAAAAGAGACTTTTATAATTTGGAGTATATATGGGTAAGATCAACGTGCTTTCCTTTGAGGTTGCCAACCTGATCGCTGCCGGTGAGGTGGTGGACAGGCCTGCGTCGGCCATCAAGGAAATGATGGAAAATGCAATAGACGCAGGGGCGTCACGCATCACCGTGGAAATTCAGAACGGTGGCGTGACCTTTATGCGCGTGTCCGATAACGGGCATGGCATGCCGCCCGAGGATCTGCCCATGGCGATCAGACGACACGCTACCAGTAAGATCAGTGAGCCCGAGGATCTGGACGGTATTGCAACGCTTGGGTTCCGCGGTGAGGCCTTGGCGGCCATTGCGGCGGTCTCCCGCCTGCGCATTCTGTCCAAGACCCCCGATGCCGCGCTTGGCGCGCAGATGGACGTCAATTGCGGTGAGATCGTGGATATTACCGAGCGTGGCTGCGCGGTGGGCACCACCGTGATCGCCGAGGATCTGTTTGCCAACGTGCCCGCACGCCGCAAATTCCTGAAGCGCGACGTGACCGAGGCCATGGCGGTCAGTGCCAACGTCGAAAAGATCGCGCTCTCGCACCCCGAGATCGCATTCAGACTGATCGTGGACGGCAACTTAAAGCTGGAAACGGTGGGCGACGGAAGCCTGAAGAGTGCCGTGTGGGCGGTATTCGGCAAGGATTTCGCTTCACGCCTGATTGAGGTCAAGGGGGACTTTGACGGCATTACAGTCAAGGGATACATCGGCCGACCCGACAACGTGCGTCCCAACCGCAACTATCAGAATTTCTTTATCAATTCGCGCTATATCAAGAGTAAAACTGCCAGTGCCGCGCTAGAACAGGCCTTTACCTCGTATTGCGCGCCCGAAAAATTTCCCGCGTGTGTGTTGTTTATTGAGCTCAATCCAACGCGTGTGGACGTCAACGTGCATCCCGCCAAATTAGAGGTCAAGTTCACCAACGAAAAGCCGGTGTTTGAGAGCGTATATTATGCGGTCAGACAGGCATTAGAGCAAAATACCGCACGCCCCGAGCTGCAGATTCCAAAGCAAAAGCCGTCGGTATCCGATGCCTTTACCTCGGTCGAGCGCGGTGAATCGCTGCAAAAGCGTCAGATCACCATGGATACCCCCGCCCAAGTGTCCGCAAAGCCCCAAAAGGGCGAGGCCTGGGAGCACCTGAGTGCGCAGCAGTACGTAGAGCAGCACATTCAGGGCAAAAAGCCCGAAAAGCAGGCAGCCGCGCCCGCTGCAAAGCCGACGCAGCCGATGGCTGTACCGACACCTACACAACCTGCAAAGCAGGTAGTGCAGGGGCTCACTCCTGCCGCAAATCCCGCGCAACCCGTAGGGGCCGACGTCAAGCCGCATGCGGCGGACGGCCCGCATTACAACGTACCGCAACCCGTAGGGGAGGGGCTTGCTCCTCC
>JAFQUG010000296.1 GCA_017408625.1 Clostridia bacterium
CGGTAGCTTCTGCTACTTCCTCAACTGCTTCCTCTACGGGAGCAGCCTCGAGCTCAGCCTTAGCCTCTTCCAGCAGAGCGCGGATGGACAGGTTGACCTTCTGCTTCTCGTTGTCGATTGCAACGATCTTAGCGTCAACAGTCTGGCCGATCTCAAGCACGTCAGCGGGCTTTGCGATCTTGGTCATAGCGATCTGGGAAATGTGGATCAGACCGTCTACACCGTCAACGATCTCTGCAAATGCACCAAAGGGCATCATGCTGACGATCTTAACGCTTGCTACGTCACCCTCAGCATAGGTGTGGGTGAATACGTACCAGGGGTTGGTCTCTGCGGTCTTGTAGCCCAGAGCGATTCTCTTCTTTTCCTTATCAAAGCTCTTGACGTAAACAGTCAGCACGTCGCCGATTGCAACAACGTCAGCAGGAGACTTGATTCTCTTCCAGGACAGCTCGGATGCGTGAACCATGCCGTCAACGCCGCCCAGGTCGATAAATGCACCGTAAGTGGTCATGCTCTTAACGACACCGGTATAGGTCTTGCCTTCCTCGATCTCGTTCCAGAAAGCTTCCTCGCGAGCCTTGCGCTCGTCTCTCTGTACCAGACGGATGGAGCCCTTAGCTCTCTTGCCGTCACGGATCTCGATGATTCTCAGCTTAACGGTAGTGTTCAGAATGGTGTTCAGGTCGCCGTCCTTGGGAACGCCGGTCTGAGATGCGTGTACGAACACGCGGTTGCTGTCAACGGAAACGATGACGCCACCCTTCACGACTTCGACAACAGTGCCCTCCAGCACTTCCTCGGAGTCCTTAGCTGCGACGATTCTGTACCAGTTCTTGTCAGAATCAACGCGCTTCTTGGAAAGTTCAGCAACTCCCTCGATGTCGCTGACACGAATGACAAAGGCATCTACCTTGTCACCTCTGTGGAATCTGTCAGTCAACTTTTCGGGAGAATCATCAACTTGCTCGGCCTTGATGTAACCCGTAACGCCTGCGCCGAGGTCCAACTGGATCTCTGCATCGGTAACGTATTCAACGGTTCCGGTAACGACATCTCCTGTATTTAAAGTTTTGAGTGATGATTCCAACAGCTCTTCAAAGTTTTCAATAACTTCGCTCATGGTTTTTTCTACCTCCTCAATTATATCGCGCGGTGTTGAGGCACCTGCCGCGATCCCCACCCTTTGGTGAGTAAACGGACCATACGCAGACAGCTGTGCAGCACTTTCAACCAAGTAGGTATCCGGGCACGTACTCTTGCTGATATGGTACAGTTTTGTCGAATTTGAACTGCTCCGACTTCCTATGACAATCATGCAATCACACGCGCCGGCAAGGCTTGCGACCTCTTTCTGGCGAATTTCCGTGATACTACATATTGTATCAAAAATTATCGGATTTGTATATAGTTTTTTGATAAATTCTTTTGTTTTCAACCATTCGCCCAATTTTTGCGTTGTTTGGGCAACAATTATTGGCACTTTTGCGCATACCGTTTCCCACTTTTCGGGGGTCAGAATGCGCCCGAGTTCAGCAGCGTCCGAAAAAACGATTTTTTCGCCGTCAAAGCGCGAAAGAAAGCCCACCACCTCGGGGTGATCCTTAGCTCCCAGCACGTACAACACGTGCTCGGGCTTGTTGTGCTCTGCCACGATCTCATGGATCTTTCGGACAAACACGCAGGTGCAATCCACAAAGGAAAAGTACGGATTTTTTTCATGCAACGCCAAAAGCAACGCCTCGGTCTGCGCGGTCATGCCGTGCGCGCGCACAAACACCTTAACGGGTGCGCTCTTGCACGCCTCGTCGCACAAACGCGCAAGATCCTCCTCGCTTGCGATCCCGACGCCCTGCGCGGCAAGGCGCGAGACGTAGGTCTCGTTATGGATCAGCATGCCCAAGGTAAAGATACGCGTGCCGGGAGCGTGCTCTGCAATCTCGCGCTCCACCGCCTCAGCTGCCTTTCCCACGCCAAAGCAAAAGCCTGCGTGCTTGGCTACGATGACTTCCCTTTTCATGCGTCCTGCTCCTTATTCATGAATTGCTCACCCAGCGTGCAGATGCGGTCAAACACCTTTTCTGTAATGGCAGCGTACTCTGCTTTTCCCGAAAGCCCCGCCGAATATTCCTCATACGACATGGGTGCGCCGATCACAATGTCCATCCTGCGGCCAAACTTGTACTTGTAATCCTTCATGCAAAGGTAACACGGCAGAACGGTTGCACGTGTGCGGCTTGCGATCATACCAATGCCGTGATGGATCTCTGTCTCTCTGGGGTTGACACCCACGTTGCGGTGTCCCTGCGGAAAAATACCCACACACTTTCCCTCTTCCAGCATGGCAATGCTACGCTTGATGGCGGAAACGTCACTGCCCTTACGGTCAACCGGAAAGGCACCCAGCCCCTTGATCAGCCAGTTTAACAGCGGAATCCTGAAAAGCTCCTTTTTGGCCATGAAATGCGGCTGCTGCTTATGCGTCGCACCACACAGAAAAATGGGATCTGCAAACACGGTATGGTTACCGCAGATGATATACGGGCCGTCCTCGGGGGCAGGCTCGTTTTCCGCGCCGTGCACGTGCACGCGAAACAGCCATAAAAACG
>JAFQUG010000297.1 GCA_017408625.1 Clostridia bacterium
TCTTACGCAGAGCGGAGTTCGGCTTCTTGGGCGTCGTGGTCGAGACCTTGGTGCAAACGCCTCTCTTCTGAGGGCTGCTCTTATCGGTCATCTGATTGTTCAACGCATTAAAGCCGTGCTGAAGAACGGGCGCTTTGGACTTGTACTGCTTGTCCTGACGACCCTGCTTTACAAGCTGGTTAAAGGTTGGCATTTTCCTCTTTTTTCCTCCTTCTTCATAAATTTAATGTTTATATACAGACGCGCAAGGGCTGATCCTTTCGCGGTTCTGCCGGGCATAGTTCACCCATGACTGCGCACAGGCACATGATATTATATCATTTTCCCTCTCTTTTGTCAAGCGCCATTCAAATTTCTACCTTTTGCACAAAAGTGCACCGGCCACGATTGGATATTTTGCCACAAAAGGACGGCTTTATGCACGAATTGCACAAAGAAATGCGCAAACGAGCCGCCCCACGCTCCGTGTGGGGATCTTACACGGCATTGCATTATATATAATGTTGCTTTTATTTTCCCGTCCGCTCCTCCCGAAGCATACTTGCATCCAGGTGTGCACGCGTCGCGGCGGCGTCGTATTTTTCCGTCCAAGTCGCCAAAAGGCGGCCAACGAGGCGCCCGATGGGGCGTTCCACATAGTAAAACGCCATGCCGGCGCCAAGCGAGATGACGACGCTCACGACCAAGGCAAGCGCGCGGTTAGGAACGAACGAATACAGCACGCCCGCCCCAAAGATGTAAAACACCATCTGAGACAGATAGACATGGTAAGAGGCTTTGCCGATCCACTCCAGCGGCGCACAGTGCCCCTTGGCACGCAGCAGCTTGGCCGCGACGGGAATGCAAAACAGCGCTGCCGGCAGGCACGTTCCTTGCCAATGGGGGAAAAACGAAAACCAGATACCAAAATACTGATTGGCCACGATATAAGCCGCGCCAAAGAGCAAGCAGGGCCAGCCCCAGGCGGGGGACAGCTTTTTCTCTCTGTTTTGATAGAGATAAGCGCCAAAGGCGATCAAAAGCAGATAGCGGAACAGCAGCAGGCGGTACACCTCCACCGGCACGCCAAAGGAGGACTGCAGCACCTCATACGCCAGGTTCAGCGCGCCGCATATCAGCAGTCCCTGCGTGTTTGTCCGCTTGATCAGAAAATAGATCAAAGGGAACACGAATATCAGCTGCATCATCAAGGGGGTGTAATAGCTTCCCGCCCCCAGTGCGCCGCCCGTCAAAAGGGTGCGGACGGGGTGCGAGAGCCACTCAAAGGTGTTGCCCGTCACGCGCGCGTAGATCAGCGCCACCGCATACTCCAAGGCAAAGGCCATCAAAAAGGGGACGGCGTAGCGCGCCACGCGGCGCGTCAGCTGTCGCAGTGAATAGGCGTCGCCGAGCGTGCGCAGCTGCGAGCGCTCGTAGGACGCGGAATACACGTATCCGGAAATGATCATAAACAGCGGAACGGCCATATCGATCCAAAAGGGGAAAAGCAGCATTTTGCGCTCGGCAGTCAGGATCTGTCCGTGCGTGATGATAACGAACAAAATACACAGCCCTTTGAGCAGGTCGATCATGCGGTTGCGGTCGGATGTCGCTGTTGTCGTCATGGTTGTCCTCCTTTGAATGAAATACGGTTCGTCACGCTCGGTTTATTATAGCATCTTTGTCTGCTATTTTCAAGAACTTTTGCAGAAAAAGAGAGCACAGGGCGAGGACTTTCGTCCCCCCTGTGCGTTCTCACCCCAAGCGGTGCAATAGAAAACGGCAACCTTAAATGTGTACCGTTTTGCCGGCAGGCACGCAGAAGACCGTTCCATCCCAGTCCATCCACACGTCGGTGTAGGTGGGATTTTCGATCATCGAGCCGTCGGCGCTGTACCGCAGCGAGTTGTACGCGCTCACGTAATCGCAGATCTCGATATTGGTCGCGTACCACACGTTATCATGACCGCTCAGCATTCGGCACATGCCCTCGGCGCGGTCCCAGTTATTATTGTTGTCAAACTCATACGCATGTCCCCAAACGTAGAACAGCTTGGGCGCGCGCCCCTTCCAGTTCTTTTCCGCATTGGGGTCGCAGGCAGCGAAGCGCTCCATCAGCTCGTCCAGCTGTGGGCAGTTATGATGCGCGGTAGGATTCCAGCAATAAAAGTCGTGCGGAAGCTCGAACTCCCCGTGCACCTCGAAATGCGCGCGGCGGGCATACGCGATATCCAGATCCTTCAGATACTGACGGATGCTCTCATAGGCGGCTTCGTTTTCGTAATAATTGATGCCGGTATCCGGATAAGCCATGCCCCGAACGATGCGGCCGAAGCGGCTCTCTAGCTCCAGTCGGCAATCCAGTGAATCGCGGATGCCCTCGACGGGTCGCAGCATACCGGGCGCACGGTGCCAAAGCCCGTGCGTGGCCACCTCGTGCCCCGCGTCAAGAATGTGCTCGCGCACCTGCTCGTCGGTCATACCGTTCCCTAAGGCACTGCGAAA
>JAFQUG010000298.1 GCA_017408625.1 Clostridia bacterium
AATACGCTCTCTCCCATGCTGTCAAGTCCTGTGGGCAGGATGACGGTTGTGACGTTTGTATTGGCGAATGCGGTGTCGCCCAGCGTGACCAAGCCCTGCGGCAGGGTAAGCTCCTCGATCTTGGTGGAGCAGAAGGCAGCGTTGCCGATCTCGGTGACTGAGTCGGGGATCTGCACGTCGGTCAGTGCAATGCATTTATAAAAGGCGGAATCGCCTATGCGCAAAAGCGTTTGGGGAAGCTCAATATCGGAAAGACTGGTGCAATCCGAAAAGGCAAACGAGGGGATCTCGGTGATGTGTGAGGGCAGTCGGACCTCTTTGATATAGCTGCACCCGTCAAAGGCATACGTTTCGATGCTTGTAACGCTTTCGGGCAGAAGCACGGTTCGGATCATTTTGCAGCCTGCAAATGCGCCAAACCCGATTTCGGTCAAGCCGTCGTGAAAGGCAAAGGCTTCGAGCAGCGTGCAATCCTGAAAGGCATAGGAGCCGATGCGCTCAAGTCCTTGGGGCAGGTTGGCCTGCTTCATGCTTTTACAGCCCTTGAACGCGTTTGTATCGATGGAATAGCTGCCCGTCACGGCATCTGCCGAAAAGCTCTCCAGCTTTCTGCAATCGGCAAAGCATTGCTCGGGAATGTTGCCGTCCAAGGTGCCGATGCTGACGCTTGCCAGCTTTGTGCAGTCAAAAAACGTCTGGATGCCGAGTGACACGGCGCCATCTATGCGCACCTCGGTGATCTGTGAATAGGCAAATGCACCGTTGCCGATCGAGAGGTGGTCGCAGGAAAAGATGAATTTTTCAATTTTCGTGCCGGCAAACGCTCTGTCGTCAATCTTGCAAACCGTATCGGGCAGGGTGACCGACGTGATGCTTTGATATTCGAAAGCGGAGTTTGCGATGGCAGTTACGCGTTCTCCTTGGGGAGAGATGGGCGGAATGCAGATCGCTTGGTCGGTGCAAGTACCTATGCCGGTTACGCTGCAGGTGCCGTCCTCATGGGATTGATACGTAAGTCCCGTGCTGTACACAAGCGGCGTATCGGTGGCTTGCGTATCCGTGTCTGAGAGCATGCTGTTGATCTCGGACAAAAGACCGTTCCCGTTCTGAAGGGATTGGCAGCTGCAAAGCATGCAGGTGCCGAGAAGTAAGGTGAGAATGATGAGCTTTTTCATGATGTTCCTCCGGGTTGATACGCTTATTATAGCACCGCAGAGGGAGGATGTAAAGCATTTTTTAAATATCTCTTTATCTGCGGAGCAAATTTAAAAACAAAAAAGAGTTGACAAAGCAACTCTCGTATGCTATAATAATGACGGAGAGAGCCGATGACGGTTGTTCCCCAACAAAACGATTAAGAATTAACCGCCTAAGATTGGGAGTCGCAGGCGGTTAATTCTTTTTATTATGATTATCAATGTAAGTCAAAAGTGCTATAATGAGCCCTGCAAGCAGGATCAACAGCTCCCAAGTAACGTACATGAGCATCACCTCCCCTCATATCGGGAAGGCCAAAAGAATCTGCGTTCCCGATTAAGGGAAGCAACCGCCACCGTATGGCTCTCTACGGGTACCTCTCGGAACCAAGAGCATTATATCACGTTTTTTGCTGTTGGTCAATATCGAATTGACGAAAATTCGATGATTATTTACTTATTACACTGTAAATGACGCGTGAATTTGCCCGGTACGGTTGACAAACTCCGTAAATATTGCTATAATGATAAGATGAAGTTTGAGGAAAGATCTCAGGAAAGGAGAGGTGCTATGCAAACAAGAATCAAGCCTTTGACTCCCTGTATGCCCACGCGGTTTTACGGCTGGTGTCCGGACGGTCGCTATTCGCTTTCAGCATCGCTGCAGAATTTGCACGATTGCGGCTTTGGTGCGGCTGACGTATCGCTGGAAAATATTGCCTTGTTGGATGACGCATGGCAAAGCGTGCTGTATGCCGCTGCTGCGCGTGCCAAGGCTCTTGGAATCGCCTTGCCCGTGTGCCACCTGCCTTTCTATATGCCCAATCCCGATGACAAGGTGGCCATGCAGCGTTTTGCGCGCGAGCAGGAGCGCGGCATTGAGGCGGCCGCACTGATGGGAATTCCCGTAGCGGTCATTCACCCCATCGCCCGCCATTCGTCAAGGATGTCCAAGCAGGACTGGTTCGCCGAGAACGTCGCATACCTCTCTCCGCTTTGCCAAAAGGCCAAAAAATTGGGCGTGACGCTTGCAGTGGAGAATATGGCAAGCACCAAGGAGTCTTTGCACGACCATCTGTACGGCTGTCGCGCCGTGGAGATCAAGGCCATTGCCAATCAGCTTGGAATTTCTACCTGTTGGGATACGGGTCACGCGCACACCGCGGGGCTTGTGCAATCCCATGAGATCGGGCTGCTGGGCAGTACGCTTGCAATCGTGCACTTGCATGACAATCGCGGCGAGGACGCACATCTTGTGCCTATGACGGGCGAGATCGACTGGGCTGACGTGGTGCGCGGCCTTTGTGCCGTGGGCTACGAGGGGGCTTTGGATTTTGAGACCAAGACCTCACACCTTTGCATGTACGACAAAATGCGCGAGCAGCTGGCAGCAGACACGCTGGGCGCAGCACGCACGCTTGTGCGTATGATGCAAACTACTAAAGGATAAGGACGGATTTTTATTATGATCTTATATAATTCACTTTCACACAAAAGAGAAGAGTTCGTGCCCCATGAGCCGGGCAAGGTCAGCATTTATACCTGCGGACCTACCGTGTATCACTATGCGCACATCGGCAACCTGCGCACCTACATCATGGAGGACGTGCTGGAAAAGTACCTGCGCTACGCAGGCTATGACGTCACGCGCGTTATGAACATCACCGACGTCGGTCACTTGACAAGTGACGCGGACGAGGGCGAGGACAAGATGCTCAAGGGCGCAAAGAGAGAGCATAAAACGGTCATGGAGATCGCACAATACTATACCGATGCGTTTTTTGCGGATTGCGAAAAGCTGCGCATCAAGACGCCCGATATCGTGCAGCCCGCAACAGGCTGCATCAAGGAGTTTATTGATCTTGTGCAAGGCCTTTTGGATAAGGAATATGCGTACGAGGCGGGCGGCAACATCTATTTTGATACCGCCAAGCTGGATAAATACTACGTGTTCAACGATTTCTCGCAGGAGGATCTTGCCGAGGGCGTGCGCGAGGGCGTAGAGAAGGACGAGAATAAGAGAAACAAGGCGGATTTCGTGCTTTGGTTTACCAAGTCCAAGTTTGACGACCAGGAGCTCAAGTGGGAGTCTCCCTGGGGCATCGGCTACCCCGGCTGGCATATCGAGTGCTCGGGCATTTCCATGAAGTACCTTGGCGAGTACCTGGATATCCACTGCGGCGGCATTGACAACGCATTCCCGCACCATACCAACGAGATCGCGCAGAGCGAGGCGTACATTGGTCACAAGTGGTGCAATTACTGGTTCCACGTGCTGCATCTGAATACTGACAGCGGCAAGATGAGCAAGTCCTCGGGTGAATTTCTGACCGTGTCGCTCCTGGAGAGCAAGGGATACGATCCGCTGGCATACAGATTCTTCTGCCTGCAGTCGCATTACCGCAAGTCGCTTGTGTTCTCTTGGGAGAACTTGGATAACGCAGTGGTCGCTTACGAAAAGCTGATCGCGCGCATCATGCAGCTCTCGACCGAGGGCGAGGTGGACGCCGAGGCTTTTGCTGCGGGCAAGGCAAGCTTTGTCAAGGCACTGGATAACGACCTCAATACTTCGCTTGCCATCACCGCCGTTTACGATGTGCTCAAGGCAAAGTGCAACGATGCCACCAAGCGCGCACTGCTCAATGACTTTGACGCAGTCCTGTCGCTTGAGCTGGTGCAGACTGCCGACAAGCGTCGCGCAGAGAAGGAAGAGGCAGAGAGAGCCGAGCGTGAGCAGGCAATGAAGGACCCCTTTGTTGCTGAGATCCTTACCCTGATCGACCAAAGAGCCGCAGCCAAGAAGGCAAAGGATTTTGCCGAGGCAGACCGCATCCGTCAGTACCTTTTGGATAAGGGCGTGACGCTGATCGACTCGCGCGAGGGCACTACCTATCAGATCAATCAATAAGAAAGAATACGGAAATATGGAAAATAACGCAAAAAAGACCACCAGGGAAGCGGTCATGTACCTGATCTTCGGCGTGCTGACCACTGCTGTGAGTTGGATCGTGCGCTTTGGCATTCTGTGGCCGGGTAAGGCCATTTTGGGCATTACGGATGAGTTGAGCATCGAGTACACCGTGCTGTTTACGGTGGCGAGCGTGATCTCCTGGGTGTGCGCCGTGCTGTTCGCATTCTTTACCAACCGCGCGTACGTGTTCAAGGATGCAGACAAAAAGGCCAACATCTGGGTGCAGATGGCCGAGTTTTTCGGCGGCAGAATTGCGACGTTCGTGCTGTTTGAGTATCTGCTCAATCTGGGCGTGGTCATGCTGCTGGGCGCGATCTTGCCTGAGCAGATCGAGCTTTTGACTCTGGATCTGTCCGCCTACAGAGGCGCGGGCATCGAGCTTTTCGCCATGGGCGTGGCCTCGGTTGCAAACATCGTAGGCAACTATATCATCGGTAAGTTTTTGGTGTTCAGAAAGGCCAAGAACCCGACCGACTAAATGGTTATGTAAAAAGAAAAAAACCGACCTTGCGTCGGTTTTTTTCTTTGGTAGTTACGTCGCGCGTAACGGGGGACAGGCCCTTGTTACACCGCGACATTGTTTTTTTGGTTGATTTTACTTGTCCTGCGGCGTAACAATGCTCCGTCCCCGGTTACACGCGTTCCCCGAGCGGTCAACCAAGCGTGTAACTGCAAAGACGGCTTTTCATTGATCGTTTGCAGGGGACGGCGTCCTCGACAGCCCGCAACTTAGTTCCGTCCACCTGTTACGCACGCGAGGGAGAACGTGAGATCAAACAGCTTTGCGGTCGCATTGGATCGAGGGCTGTCGAAATATGAATTTTCGTTTCGTGCAAGGCTTTGTGCAATCCGTGCAAAAGTATTGCATTTTTTTTGTTGATAGAGTATAATGGCAATGTTCTTATAAAGGCGAGTGTGCCTAAAATGAAATTTGATATGAAAAAAGGAGATTATTTTCATGAAAATCAATAAGGGTTTTTCTCTGGTTGAGCTGATTGTTGTCATTGCTATTATGGCAATTCTGGCAGCTGTTGCAATTCCTACCTTCGCTGGCTTTATCGGTAAGGCACAGACTGCATCGGACGAAAGCTTTTTGAATGACATTGAATATGCACTCGAGCTTGCATCTGCTGGCAAAGAGGGCGGCTTGAATGGTGAGATTAGTGTTATCACTGCTAGCAAGAAGGTTTCTGAAATCAAAGTGGGTGACACTACTGTCTATAAGACTGGTACAGACGCAGTTGATACATATGAGCTGAAAGAAGTAATTGATTTCAATTATGAAATGAAGAAGTTGGAAGATGGTACCTATAAGCCCAATGGCGAAGGTAAGTGGACCAAGCAACAGTAATGTATTCCCGAACCCCATTGATAAACCAATGGGGTTCTTTTTTATTCCCGAAATTTGATTGTGAGGTAACGTAATGAACCGCGCGAACAACAAAGGCTTTTCCTTGGTGGAGCTGATCGTGGTAATTGCGATCATGGCCATTCTTGCCGCCGTTGCGATTCCGACCTTTGCAGGCTTTATCCGAAAGGCCAACGAGGCGGCTGATATCCAATACATGCACGATGTTGAGTATGCCATTCGGCTTGCATTTGCCCATGACCCGACGGTGGAGTTCACGGGCTTTATTGCGCACGTCAACCCCAACACCGGCTACGTGGAGGACGTTACGTATACCATTCGCGGAGCCCTTGGCCCCGACGGGGAATATGCCGATCGGGAATTCAGTCACAAAGAGGGCAATAGCGACAACACCTCTCCCATCATCGATTGGGAGTATTCCTTCAAGGCGGCAGACACCGTCACGTCCAACCCAAATTGGCTGGCGCATTGGGGGATCGTGGAAACCGAGGATGATGGGCTTGGAGATCATCACTGAAGATCCGGTAGGATAGAGGCATTATCGTCATAAACTGTTTAGCCTCGCAGTCTCCCCCCAGCGCGGG
>JAFQUG010000299.1 GCA_017408625.1 Clostridia bacterium
ACCTGCTCACGTGCCTTTTTGACCATGTGCTCGGCATCAAGCCCCGCCTTGTGCAGCGAAGAAGGATTGCCGTAGCACTCCATGGCCGCGATCATTGCCTGCTTGGCGGCATCACAAAGCGCGGTAGTTGCGCTGTTATCCAAATAAATCGTACTCATATCAGCGGAAGGTAAAGGAATCCAGCATAGCGTTGTAATCTTCCATATACTGCTCAAAGCTGCCGTCCGAGGCAAGCGCGGTATAGGTGACGACGTAGATCAGGCTGGAATGCACGATCACGGTCTGTGCATAGCGGTATTCTCTGCCGCCAATGCTTGCGTCAAAGGTATATGTCTTGGCGTTCTTGGTTTCCTTTTGTACACCGATCGTTCCCTCCTTGACGGTTTCGGATACGTTCAGCGAATCGAACACCGCCCGGTATTCGGGCAGGCAGTAGCCCTGCCAATACTGATCCACGCTCATCTCCACGTTGGAGGGCGTATAAATTGTCACAGTCACGTTTGCACTGCCGCTCGGTGCATGTGCGACGGGATATTCGGTGGTGTGACCCACACGCCAATCGCTCGGCACATAGAAGCGGTAAGGCATCTTGTTGGTGGAGGCGGGGATCATATCGTCCGAGGTATCGGGATCGTCAAACAGCTTGGGAGCTGTGGTTGCAGTCTTTTCCGTAAGAATGACAAATTCGCCCACCACAGTCTCGTCCGGGATCTCGTAGATAAAGGTGTCGATAAAGGTATCATAGTCCTCTTCTCTTGCCGTATAGGTCAGCACGAAAAATCCGCTGCTGTCGGGAGCCTTGGCAATGACCTGGCAATATTTGCGCGTAAAGGTCATGGGCTGCTGCTCACTCAGATCCTCGGTGGGGGCAAACTCCTTGACCTTGGCGGTAAAGACGTAGACCTGTGCTGCGCACATGCCGGCGTCGTCACCGTAGATATCCAATGAGGTCTGGCGATACAGCTGACCCTCGGGATACTCCTCGGAGGGTTCCTTGTGCGGCAGAAGTACGAATGCCTCATAGGTTTCCTTGTAGTACGCACTCAGCTTTTCCCAATAAGCGTCAATGCTCTCGGAGGCATCGGTCACCTTTTGCGCGGTGATATTCCAGTATTTGCTGTGACGTGCCAGCTCCTCGCCCTTTTCAGAGTGGTCGGCAGTGGTATAATATGCACCCGAAACACCGCTGCGCGAGTTGGATATCCAGGTCATGGGCACGTACAGAATAAATTCCTCACCCTGGCAGGTGACGTCCATCATACCCGTAGGCGCCGGATTCTTGGAGCATGCAGCAAACGTACCGCACGCAAGCGTCAGCAGCAAAAGTGTTGCTATCATTCTGATCTTTTTCATGCCTTGACCTCCTTCAGCATGCTCTGAGCAGCAGAAAGAATCCCGATCTTGCCGCTCTCATAGGTAAGGCCGCCCTGGAAATAGGCGGTATAGGGCGGACGCAGCGGTCCGTCTGCCGACAGCTCAATGGACGAGCCCTGCACAAACGCGCCTGCCGCCATAATGACGGGATCGTTATAGCCCGGCATTGCCCAAGGCTCGGGCGTGACGTATGCATCCACGGGAGAGCCTGCCTGAATGCCGCGGCAAAGCGCGCACAGTCCCTCGGGCGAGCCGGTAATGACCGTTTGAATGATGTCGTATCTCTGCTCATTCCAGCGCGGCTCGACCGCAAAGCCGAGGGCTTCAAACACGTAAGCGGCAAGATGCGCGGTCTTGAGTGCCTGCGCAACGGTATGCGGCGCATAGAAAAGTCCCTTGTAAAGGCTCTTGTTCTGCCCCATGGTCGCACCAACCTCACAGCCTACGCCGGGCGAGGTCAAGCGGTAGCTTGCAAGCTCCACGGCGCGTGCCGTACCTGCAATGTAGCCGCCCGTCTCAGCCATGCCGCCGCCGGGATTTTTGATCAAAGAGCCAATGATCATGTCCGCACCGTATGCGGTGGGCTCTTTTTCCTCGGTAAACTCGCCGTAGCAGTTATCCACCACCACGTAAGCCGAGCATCTTTCCTTGACAAACTTGACCAGCTCACCGATCTGTGCGCAGGACAGCGTTTTTCTGTTGAGATACCCCTTGGAGCGCTGTACGAACACCACCTTGACGCTCTCGCCGTACAAGGAAAGCTTGTCCGCGATGCCGTCAAAGTCAAACTCGCCCGCACTTGTCAGCTCGACCTGATCGTACTTAACCCCAAAATCGGCAAGAGAGCCGTCGCCCGCCTTACCGGTAATACCGATGACGTCCTCCAGTGTATCGTAGGGCTTGCCCGCCACGCTGAGCATCACATCCCCCGGACGCAGAAGGCCGAACAAGCCGATGGTCAGGGCCTGCGTGCCGTTGACGATCTGATGGCGCACAAAGGCAGCCTCTGCGTCCATCACGTCTGCCCAGATAGCATCCAGCGTATCTCTGCCGCGGTCGTCGTAGCCGTAGCCGCTGGTAGAATCAAACATGG
>JAFQUG010000300.1 GCA_017408625.1 Clostridia bacterium
ATTCTTCCCAATATCTAAAACAGTCCTTAACGGTTGATTCTTCCATGCCTAAATTAGCGCAAAATTTTGTAAAATCAATAGCGTCGCTACCGTTTTTGCATAGGAAAAGCCCGTAAAGATACACCTTTACTTATTTTTATGGTAGATCAGCTGCTTCCAGATATCGATATTGAGGTCGCACACGTCCAGATAGCACAGCTCGCCCGACTCGATCAGCGGAGCAGTGACGAAATCCGGCAGATATGAGATCATGTCGTTCTGCAAGAGCACCGAGGTGATGATGTCGGTGCGTCCGATCTCCAGCACGGGCGAGATGGCAAGCGACTTTTTGGCCAGCTCGCGGTCAAACACGCGGCGATATCCCTGGCCGTACTCGGTCAGCACAAACGGCTCGCTTACGATATCCGTGATCGAAAGCCCCTTGACCCCCGCAAATCTTGAACGGGACGACGCCACGAAATGCATGGGCAGCTTTTCTTCCCCCGCGATCACGTAATCCTTATGATACTGTCTGCGATCCAGCGTAATGATGACGTCCGCCTCGTTGCGGTCGATCATTTCCAGCATATCGCTTGTGTCACCTGTAGAGAATCGGATCGAAATGCCCGGGTACTTTGCGTGAAAATCCGGATAATGCGTCGAGATCATCTCCTCACATACCGAATCGGGCGTGACGATATGGATATTTCCGCGGCACTGCTCCGCGTTCGCCAGACTGTCCTTATAATCCTCGGTCAGCGCGCGGATCTTGTGTGCATAAGAGACCAGCTCGTGCCCGCGCTCGGTCAGCGTAATGGTATGATTGATGCGCTCAAACAAGAGGCAGCCCAGCTCATCCTCCAGCTGCTTGATCTGAAAGGAAACCGTGGATTGCGAATAATCCAATGCCTCGGCCGCCTTGGTAAAGCTGCCAAGCTCGGCTACGTGAATAAAGGTAATTAAATTTCTCAGCTCCATATGCCCTCCGAGCATCGATATTTTCGATGATAATGATCAAAACCATTCGCTTGACTAATGCATGAAAGTATTATATACTAAAGGCACAAAAAAGTCAAGCGGTTTTTTCCCCGCATTCGAAAGCCGCTTAGCAAATTACACACAAGGAGTTTTATCATGAAAAAGACAGTATCCATCCTCTTAGCCCTCATTCTTTGCGCGTGCAGCTGCATTGCGCTGATCTCCTGCGACACAGCCAAGGACGACGGCAAATATAAAATCGGTATCGTGCAGTTGGTAGAACACCCCGCACTGGACGCTGCAACCGAAGGCTTCAAGCAAGCAGTCATTGATGAGCTTGGAGAGGACGCGGTGGTATTTGATTACCAGAACGCACAGAACGACGCCAACACCTGCTCCACCATCGTCAATCAGTTCGTTTCGAACAAGGTGGATCTGATCATGGCAAACGCCACCCCCGCACTGCAGGCAGCTGCAGCCGCTACGGCAGAGATTCCGATCCTTGGTACGTCGGTTACCGAATACGGCGTGGCACTTGAGCTCAAGAATTTCTCCGGCACGGTAGGCGGCAACATTTCGGGAACCTCCGACCTCGCTCCCTTAGACAAGCAGGCGGCCATGATCACCGAATGGTTCCCCGAGGCAAAAACGGTTGGACTGATCTACTGCTCCAAGGAAGCAAACAGCCAGTATCAGGTGGACGTGGTCAAGGCAGAGCTGGAAGCCAAGGGTCTGACCGCAACGCTCTACCCCTTCACCGATTCCAACGATCTTGCACAGATCTGCACCACCGCTGCCGATAACTGCGACGTCATCTACGTTCCCACCGACAACACCGTCGCCGAAAACACCGGTATCATTGACAACATCTGCTCTCCCAAGAAGGTTCCCGTCATCGCGGGCGAGGAAGGCATTTGCAAGGGCTGCGGCGTTGCCACCCTCTCGATCAGCTACTACGATCTGGGCTATGCAACCGGTAAGATGGCCGCCAAGATCCTCTCGGGCGAGGCCGATATCTCCACCATGGCGATCGGTTATGCCGAGACCCAGACACCCAAGTACAACAAGCAGATCTGCGATGCGCTGGGCATTACTCCGCTGGAGGGCTACGTAGCCATCGAAGACTAAACCAAATCAAGGCAGAGAGCCGGAGCGAAGCAATTCTCTCCGGCTGCCGCCTGTTTTTGAATATCATCTTTAAGAGGTAAAAAACATGCAAATATTCGAACAACTGCTCAGTGCCCTGCCGGGTTCGGTCTCCCAGGGTCTGATCTGGGCAATCATGGCCATCGGCGTTTACTTGACGTATCGCATTCTTGACGTGGCCGATCTGACCGTGGACGGCTCGTTTGCCACGGGCGGTGCGGTGGCGGTCATTCTGATCCTCAACGGCTGCAATCTCTGGCTTGCCATGCTGGCCGCCTTTGCTGCGGGCTTGATCGCGGGCGCCGTAACCGGACTTTTGCACACGCTCATGGGCATCCCTCCCATTCTTGCGGGCATTCTGACCCAGCTCTCGCTCTATTCCATTAACCTTAAGATCATGGGCAAGGCCAACCAGTCGATCAACGTCAACCAGACCGATCTTCTGATCTCCTTGCGCTGGGTCAAGGATTTCGCACTGCACAACCCCATGATCACCGTAGGCATCGTGTTGCTCGTGCTGATCGCCGTTTTGTACTGGTTCTTCGGCACCGAGATGGGCTGCTCCATCCGTGCGACCGGCATCAATCCGAGCATGAGCCGCGCGCAAGGCATCAACGTCAATTTCAACAAGGTACTTGGCATCATGCTCTCCAACGGCTTGGTTGCTTTTTCGGGCGCATTCTTAGCACAGTACCAGGGCTTTGCAGACGTCAAGATGGGTCAGGGCGCGATCGTCATCGGCCTTGCAGCCGTGATCATAGGCGAGGCACTGTTCGGTAAGATCTTCAAAAACTTCGCCCTGCGTCTTCTGGCGGTTGCCTTTGGCTCGATCATTTACTATATCGTCATTCAGACGGTCATCACGCTGGGCTTTGACGCAAATCTTCTCAAGCTGCTCTCGGCCGTGATCGTGGCCATCTTCCTTGCCATTCCGTACTGGAAAAGACAGTTCACACAGACACACATGAAAAAGCACAAAGGGGGTAAGACGCATGCTTGACATTATTGGTGTAGAGAAAACGTTTAACCCCGGCACGATCAATGCAAAAAAAGCACTGAACGGGTTGAATTTGCACTTGAACGAGGGCGATTTCGTGACGGTCATCGGCGGCAACGG
>JAFQUG010000301.1 GCA_017408625.1 Clostridia bacterium
CATTGCATGCCAGAAGGTCTGGGATGCGTTGTTCCCCCACTATTATCTTGGAGAGTAAGTATAAGGTAGGTATATATCATGTTTGATAAATTATTTGGACTGGACAATCCCAAGCCTGCAGATGAGGGTGCTGCGCTGCTGGTCACGGTGTATGACAACGTGGAGCTGAGCATGGTGCGCAGTCTTTTGGAGGCAGAGAATATTCCGTATATGATCCGCGAGCGCGGAAGCGGCAGTGCCGTCAAGATCGTGATGGGCATTTCTGCATTTGGCTCGGACGTTTACGTGCCGGCAAGTAAGCTTGAAGAGGCCACCGACGCGATCGCTGCGCTGCTTGGCGAAGAGGTCGAATTCCTTGAGGAAGACGGAGAGGCATAAAAGATGAAGGAAGTTTTTCTTTGTAAATACGGCGAGATCGTGCTCAAGGGCGCAAACAAGCGTTATTTTGAGGACATGCTTTGCCGTGAGTTGCGCCGCCGTGCAGCCAATTATGGCGATTTTGAAATCTCTCGCGCACAAAGCACCATCTATATCGAGCCCAAGGACGAGTTCTGCGATATGGACGGCATGTTCGAATCGGCACGCAAGGCGTTCGGTATCGTCGCTATCGCAAGAGCTGCTGTGTGCGAAAAGAATATGGACAGCATTCTGCAGACCGCGCGCGAGTATATCCCGCAGTTTTTGGTGGGGAAGCGTACCTTCAAGGTAGAGGGTAAGAGATCGGATAAGATGTTCTGCAAGAACTCCATGGAAATCGCCATGGAGGTAGGCGGTGAGCTGCTTTCCTGCTGCCAGCCTATTCGTGTGGACGTGCATCATCCCGAGATTGTGGTCAAGGTTGAGGTGCGTGAGCATTATGCTTACGTGCATGCAGGTCAGTTCAAGGGCGCGGGCGGTATGCCCGTCGGCTCCAACGGTACGGGCCTTTTGCTGCTCTCGGGCGGTATCGATTCTCCCGTTGCAGGCTATATGATGGCAAAGAGAGGCGTCAGAATCGAGGCCATCCACTTTGAATCCTTCCCGTATACCAGCGAGCGCGCCAGAGAGAAGGTGCTGGAGCTGGCGGGGTTGGTGTCGGCCTATGCGGGCGATATCAACGTGCACGTGGTGTCTCTGACGCATATCCAGGAGGAGCTGGTTAAATCTTGCGAGGAGGATTACTTCACGCTGCTTTTGCGCAGATACATGATGGCGATTGCAGATAAGGCCGCACGCAAGTTCAAGTGCGGCGCGCTGATTACGGGCGAGAGCCTTGGCCAGGTGGCGTCACAGACCATGGAGGCTCTGAACGTGACCAACTGCATGACCGATCTGCCCGTATTCCGTCCTTGCATTGGCATGGATAAGGAGGAGATCGTGCAGATCTCGCATAAGATCGGCACGTTTGAAACGTCCATACAGCCGTTTGAGGATTGCTGCACCGTGTTTACGCCCAAGCATCCCAGAACCAGACCCGAGCTTTACAAGGTCGAGAGAGAAGAGCAGAAGCTGCCCTTCGACGAGCTGGTCGAGGAAGCACTTGCAGGCATGTACCGCGTGCAGATCAAGGCGAGATACTAATAAATCAAAACGACCCAAACTCTTGAAAAGTTTGGGTCGAGTCTTTTTTCAGAAAGGCATGGTCGCCCTTGCTTTTGAAAAGTTTTGATCAAACTTTTTCAAAAGTTTGCGGGGACTTGGGGCAGAGCCCCGAGTCGCGCCCGCAGGCGCGAAATATTCTCGGCGTTTCTTTTGGTTCTTTTCTTTGCGCCAGCGGTGTCAAAGAAAAGAACGGAAACGGCTTCCTCACGTAAACAATCCAACAGGGGATGACCACCGGTCGCCCCGTTTTTGAAAGTTTGGGTCGAGCCTTTTTCAGAAAGGCATGGTGGCGTGTGAATGTTGCCAGTATTTCGAGTGTCAGTGACGCCACCCGATGCTGAATTTCTGCGAAATTCAGCATCTAAAAGGCAACCGGCAGAGCCCTCGTCGCCTCCGCAGAGGCGAAATTCTCCAAACGGCATTTCTTTGGTTCTTTCTTTGTGCCTACTTGCTCAAAGAAAGAACGGAAACAATTTCCTCACATAAACAATCAACCATATTCGAACGAACCGTCGAGGACGCCGTCCCCTGCAATCGAAATTGTTACATCCCCGAACAAACAAAGCACCTGCTTTTGCAAGCAGGTGCTTCTTTTCGTTTTTTTCTTTTACTTGGTCGGTACAAGCTCAATCTGAGCGTAGCCCGTGACCAGCTGGAGCTCTTCAAGATCCTGACACTCCGCCTTGATCTCATCCAAAGAAAGATCCATGCCGACCCAGGCGATGTCCATGTAGGCATCGGTGCTCATGACCTTGCCAAATGCGTCCAGACGCAGGTAGTTGGCACTGTAAGAGCCGTCTGCGGCAGGCACGAACGCTTCGGGCAGGCAGGCCGCCAGGTCAAAGACCATGACGTGCCACTCACCGTCCTCGATCAGACCCGGGGTGTAGGCAAAGTCCTTATTGCCGCTGGGATCGCTACCCTTGGTGCCCGAGAAGAACTCGATGTTACCAAACTGTGCCTCTGCTGCGGCTACGGTGCGGTAGCGAATGGCCACGTACTGACCGGTCACGCCCTTGCCGCCGCCCGAGAACAGCGTGAAGTATGCTTCGGGAGCTGTGTTATTGCCAAACAGGCGCAGATAAGAGCTGTCGTCCGCCAGCGTAATGTCGCCAAAGCCGCTGCTTGTGACCGAGGCATCCTTCAGTTGTGAGGGGTTGAAATAGATGCTCAGGGGAGCTTCGGGAGCGGGGGGCAGATTTGCGCCGGGAACAGGATCCTCGGGCCAGCCCGTAAATTCGGTGTCAAGCTCTACCTTGAAGGTACGCGCCTTGTCAGCCATGGCGACCACAAAGGAATAGGAGAAGGTGCCGTCACCGTCGTAGTAAACCATGTAACCGTCATAGTAATGCTCATATCCCTTGGTGTCGGGAGAGCCCAGCGAATTGACCTTGTACTCTACCCATTCACCGTCAATCTTTTCATAGATCTTGGGAACGGTCAGCTTGTCAAAGCCGAATACGCGCAGGGAAATGTTGTTCTCACCGCCGCTGACGGTAAATTCCGCCTTGTCGCCCGCGGACTTGACCATGGGCAGGAAGGGACTGCTTACGTCCTCGCCTGTGACCACGTCAAGCGTGACGGGATCAAGCAGAGAGTTCTCGCGCACGTCAAGCACGTTCTTGTCGGGGGTGGCTGTATTGTAGTCGGACAGCTGAGAGCCCCAGGGCATGATGATCGCATTGATGGTAAACTTGTCGCCCTTCTTGAAGGTGACCTGCTCCAGGTCCAGCGTCAGGTAGGTTTTGAGGCTTTCGTTCTTGATCACAAAGGGCACGTTTGTTTCCTGTCCGCCAATGATAAACTTGGCGTCCTTGATCAAAAAGGAAACGTTCACGTAGTCGGAAACGTGGCCCGTGACCATCTTGAACATATCAAAGTAGGGGGATTTGTCGCCCAGCGTGTAGTAAACGGCCTCGGAGTCGGTTACCAGGTCTGCGTAGGCAGGCTGATTATCGGAATTGAGATAGCCCAGCTTGGAATAGTCGCCAAGCAAGCC
>JAFQUG010000302.1 GCA_017408625.1 Clostridia bacterium
CCGACGGCTCTTGCGAAATGATGACGGTTGGCGTCGGTCAGAATGCCAATAAGGATCGCATCTGCACCCACTTCAACGACAAGGACACCTTCGGCCGCAGCTATACCTACAAGTACGGCCATAAGCTTTTGGACAAGGACTCCTATAAATACGGCTACAACATCCAGGAGCAATGGGAAAGAGTGCTGGATATCGGCCCGGATATCGCGTTCGTCACGGGCTGGAATGAGTGGATCATGGGTCAGTGGCATGAGCCGTGGCTCAGCGACAACGACTCCACCCAGCTTGCCATGGTGGACCAGTACGACCGCGAATACAGCCGCGACATCGAGCCCGACCGCGACGGCTATCTGGATACCTACTACCTCCAGCTCTGCTCCAACATCCGTCGCTTCAAGGGCGCAGAACAGCGTCAGAAGCTGTCCGCTCCCAAGACCATTGTCATGGACGGCTCGGCTGAGCAGTGGGCAGACGTCACCCCGCGCTACGTGTGCGATAAAGGTACTACGCTGCACCGCGACCACGACGGCTTTGCGGGCACGCACTACACCAACATCACGGGCAGAAACGACATCGTGGCCGCCAAGGTCGCGCGTGATGATACCAATATCTACTTCTACGTCGAATGCGCAGACGAGATCACCGAGCCGACCGAGAGCGGCTGGATGACGCTCTTTATCGACACCGACCGCGTCAAGACCAACGGCTGGGAGGGCTATGACTTTGTCGTCAATCGCACAGCACCCGTGGACGGCAAGACCGCGATTGAGAAATACGTGCGCACAGTTGACCCGAAGAGCTTTACCTGGGAAAAGGTGGCCGACGCAGAGATTGCCGTCAACGGCAAGACGCTGACCTTGTCCGTGCCGAGAACCGCGCTTGGCGTGCTGCCGCCTCTCTGCTTTGAATTCAAGTGGAGCGACAATATGCAGAGCCCCGATGTCATGGACTTCTACGTCAACGGCGACACCGCCCCCATAGGCAGATTCAATTATCTGTATCGCGAGTATTAAGCAAACGCGCTTATCGTGCAGAACGCAGAGTGCGAAATCCCGATGCAAACACTCGTAGGGACAGGCGTCCTCGACGATCCGTTCTGCAGCAACAACGCAAAACATACAGGGAAAGCCGCTCATCCGAGCGGCTTTTCTGCCTTTCGGGTTCAGAATGCAAAACCCCTGCAAATAAAACGCATACACACGTGCGGCATTTTTCGCATAAACTGCAAATGGAGCAAAAATAAAAAATAATTTTGCGTAAAATGACTTGACAAAGCCATTTTGCTGTGCTATAATATCCAGGTCAACGAAATACGGTGCCATGGCCAAGCGGTAAGGCAAAGGTCTGCAACACCTCTATCCCCGGTTCGATTCCGGGTGGCACCTCCAACAACAAAGCCCAGTCCAAAAGGACTGGGCTTTGTTGTTGGTCGTGCTACGCACGAAACGAATCGGGCTCCGCGCGCCAAAGGCGCAGCGGATCCGGTTCGCATTCGCCGCTCGGAGTGACGAGGTGAAAACAATTGATTATTGTTTTCACCGAGGAAAGCCCCAAGCAAGGAGTCGTCCAAGCCGAGTGTATCGAGGCGACAGACGACGACTATGCGACGGCGTGTTACCGGAGAGCGGCTTGCGAAGCAAGACATTCTCCAGGCGGAGAGCGTGCGAATATTCGCGCAACGCGCGAAATTCCGGATTTGTGACACAAAATCTTGCATCCCGCCCCCAAGTGTGCTATAATAAAACCGGAAAGGCGGTGGGGATATGAAATGGCTGAAGAAATTTTTCAAAAGAAAAAAACAAATAGATCCTATTCCAATGCCTCCATATGATGAAATTGTCAAATCCCTCTATGACAAAGATCTTAGTTACCCTGACGCAACACAGATCTGTAAGGTGATATACAGCAAGGACAACTCGAAACGATTTGTTGTTTTTGAAAGCAACAAGGGATTTTTCAAATATACGTACGAAGAAATATGCGTTTTTGATGAGCTCGATTGGAATTCTCATTTTGGATACATTGATGGCATAAAGCCGGGTTGGTGGGAGTCCAAGAATAGCTCTTTCGCTTATTCATTTTTTGGAACGGAAAAAGAAGCTATGATTGCGTTGAAATCAGAGCCTATCTATAAACAATTTTTTGAATAATTTGAGTGGCATCTTTTTTGTCAACACGTGCCGGACAGAACAGGAGAAAAGACAGTATGGGAAACTACTTTGCAAATTTGTTTATCAAACAAAATCAGCAGACCACTACCGATATGATCACACATACGCTGATTGAGCATTTTTCTGCGCGAGATATCCTTCCCTGCGATGCGGATAAAGCTGACTTTTCGGTTGTGCTCGATTTGTCCGGGCGCACTTGGGGCGCGCTATATTGCCAAGGGTGGGGGCATGAGGATCTCCTCGCCTTAGCTCCGCAGTTATCGGAACGATGCCACACCGATGTGCTTTCCTGTGCCTGCTTTGACAGTGATTATATGTTTTTGCATCTCTATAACGCAGACTCTGCAACAGATGCTTTTATCAACATCGGAAAGTCGGATGAGATCAAGCCGCCCCGTCGGAATACGCTTGCCGCATGGAAACCGCACGTAAAGGACTTTGATGCCTTTAAGCTGGCATCCAAACAGCAGTATGTTTGCGCCGAGGATTTTTTGCTCTGTATGCAAGAGCAGATCTCTTTGCCAGACCAGAGCCTTTTTGATCCAGCATCCGCCATCACACTGTATTTCTCTGCCCCCCAAGATAAAAAGCCCACGCCACCTCGCTTAAGCACGTATATGGCGTCATTGCTTCCTTGCAAGCCCGGAGAATTGACATATTGTTCTGTATTCAATGAGGGCGGTGAATCACATGGTCTTCATGTGATATTTGTAGGCTCATATCTGGAAAACGACGAGATCACGTTTGACAACGCGGAGCTATTCTATAAAAATGCACGCGGAGAAAACGTCTATCAACCGCTTACATTTAAAAAAACAAAGCTTCGCGATGGCACCTCTGCACTTGTGGCAAATTGCCCCGATTTCAAAATTCCTGCAGCGCCTTCTCCTAATCTGCCCCCAAGGACTTTGATGGAAAAGACGAGCGAAAGAAGCATTGGTGTCCGCTTTACACCCAATGGAAACGTGCGAAAATTCCTGGATATAACGGTTGCATTTCTTCCACATTCTAATCCCACGCAAGG
>JAFQUG010000303.1 GCA_017408625.1 Clostridia bacterium
AACGTTATCATCGCTTACGAGCCCGTTTGGGCAATCGGTACCGGTTTGACCGCTACCCCCGAGCAGGCTGATGAGACCTGCGGCCAGATCCGCGAGGCTCTTGCAGAGATCTACGGCGCAGAGGTTGCAGAGGCTACCACCATTCAGTACGGTGGCTCCATGAACGATAAGAACGCAGCAGAGCTGCTTGCAAAGCAGCACATTGACGGCGGTCTGATCAGCGGCGCATCTCTGGTTGCTGCTAAGTTCACCGCAATCGTGGACGCAGCACAGTAAACAAGTAAAAGAAAACGACCCTGACAACGGGCTGACAAATTAGCGGAGAAAAGAGAGAGTAATGCGAAAAGATATTTCGCAAAGCTCTCTCTTTTTGCTATATGAGTGATATTCCGACTGCGTCGGAGTGATATTATACGGCTCCGCCGTGTAGTGATATCGTTCGGCTTCGCCTCACAGTGATATTCTATTCGCCCTGATAACTTGCGAAGCAAATACCACTCGCCAAAGGCGAATAACACTGCCAAAGGCAATATCACTCGCCAGGAGGCGAATAGAACTGGGGAGATACTCCGCTTGGAGTATCTCCCCATGGCAGGGTCGTTATTTTTTGCGTTTAGTTTTCAATAAATGCTTCTTCGCACTGCTTGATCAGCTTGTCGACCTTTTTCTGACAGCTCTTCTGCGTCTTTGCCAGCTTGGATGCTACGCTGTAGGATTTGCTTGCGATGGTGCCGTAAATGACACTCTGAATGGGCGTGCCGATGGCGTAGTCGTATGCAAGCTCGAACACGTTACGGAAGTTGTCGTGAATGATATCGATCATGGCGCCTGCCTGCGGGTCGTCGGTGTACTTGACCTTGAGCGCAGTTTCGTAGTACTGAGGCATGACCGTCTTGGCGGTTTCGCGGTTGAGCACCTCAAGCACGGTGCTGATGTATTCCATATCGTTGATAGCGGTGGTCAGAATGACGCCAACCTCGGTGGTATCGTGCGAGGAGGTGTTGTACTGCTTGTCGGCAGCAAACAGCATGGGGTAGGGGATAATGCCTGCATCATGCTCCATATGGCGCATATTTTCCAGTGAGCCGAGTCTTTGGTAACCAACGATTATGGCCTGGTCATTGATAAATGCGTTGAGCACGTCGCCCTCGTTGAAGACTCTGGTTCCGTCGCTGTACATCAGATGATAAATGCTTTCAGTCAAAGCATAGGTGCGCTCGTTGTTGATGGTGATCAAGGGATAGCCGTTTTCGTCACGTGTCATGTAATTGGTGCCGCCCGATGCGATCAGCGGGATCGAGCTGCCCCACATATCACTGATGACGTAGCCATAACGGTCTTCGTCGTCCTTTTGTGCGTTACCGTTGAGATCCACGTAGTTATCTGAAATGATCTCCAGCATTTTGGCGTGCGTCCATTCATAGTTAAGCACGATCTCGTAAAGCTCGTCAGGAGAGCCGTACTTGTCTTCATAAAGATCCTTGTTGTAAAGCAGACAGTGGCCGCTGCGGATCACGTCTGCAAAATAGTCGCCTGCCAAAAGGAACTGATAGCCCTCGATAAAGCTGACGTTGGTCATGTAGTCGGAGTACCAGTACTTCTGATCAAAGTCGAACTTGTAGTCATCGTCCAGCGTATTGACAAAATAGCCGTTGACACTAAGCCCTGCCAAGGGATAGAGGT
Organism: Clostridia bacterium; assembly: GCA_017408625.1. Next base: position 1,684 of record JAFQUG010000303.1, read on the forward strand.
CGTTGATGATCAGATCAAATTCGTCCGTGCCGGAGTTGACAAACTTTTTGATGTCGTCTGCCACAGCGGTATAAACAAGGTCGGAGTGTTCGTATTCCAAGTTAATGCCAAGCAATTCCTCGGTTTCAAGATTTCTGTTGTAAACCGCGGAAGCAACAATGTCGGAGGAGTCGGCTTCCTCGCCTTCGCCCTCGATCATGAAGTTGGAGTTGCCCATACCTGTGGACGCTGCGTTAACACTGGTGTAGATCCAGAATTCCTCTCCGCCGTAGTCGAGCTCGGCAAAGGGATCGTATTCGGATTCATCCTCTTGATTTGCAGAGCTGTCGTCCGAATTGTCGTTGCCGGTCTCCGCACATGCAAACAGGCAGGGGAGAAGCAAAAGGAGCGCGAGAAGCATTGCAAGTAAACGAATTCGCATGATTATTCTCCTGTCCTTTGAAATCTGTGAAGATCTGTAGTAATTACTCTACAACCTGAACGGTAGCCTGGTCAAAGGTCTGACCTGCAGTCCAGGATACGTTATAAACGATGGTGCCGTGAGCCAAGAAGTTTTGAGCAAAGCCTGCGTAGTGCAGCTGAGCCATATCAGCCTGGCAGAAGGTTTCCAGCGTAGGCATGTCGACCATTTCGCCAAGCAGGGTGCGGTAGCCCTCGTCCAGCTTATCCAGATAGCTGGTAAATTCGGGCTCGGTGCCATTTTCAGACCAGTCGTAATAATCCACGATGCGGAAGGTTACGGTAGCAGTCAGACTGTCGCCGGTTCTCTTGACGTTGGACATATCGACCATAACGTGATAAGAGCCGAGTGCAAAGTAGATAGGACCGTCGGTAGACTTCAGGCTGGAGAAGGATGCGGGGGTGGACTGGTTGATCGCGCTGACTGTCTGACCGTCCTTGACCAGGTTTTCAGCTGCCTTCATTGCTGCGTTGATGCAGGTGGTCTGTGCTGCACTGACCTTGGGGAAGGCAAGCAGGGAAGGCATTTCGTCGGTGTAGTCGTAGGTTTCGCCGGACATACCAACGTAGTGCTTGATCATTTCTGAACCAAAGCCGAAGTCCATGGTAAAGCCGGTTTCCTCGTACAGCTCGTCAAACTCTTCCTGTGCGTCGTATTCTTCAATGTATTTCTCGTAGTTTGCAATGTAGTCAGCAATTTTGTAAATGTTTGCAATTTTGTCATCCGAGTAAGAAGAACCGGTTGCAAAGGTGTCCTCGGTGTGCTGGAGCTCCTTCTGGAAGATCTCCTCCAGTGTACGGGGAGTACCTTCGGTGGTGAAGTTTCCGTACTTGGTAGCGGGCGCATCATTCTGAGATCCGTTTGCTGAGGTGGTGCTGTCAGGCGAGCCTTGGGGGTTGTCGGTGCCTGCCTGCTGGTCACAGCCAACGAATGCAGCACAGATCATGCCGATTGCAAGAAGTACGGCGATCCACTTATTTTTCATGTTCATGTTTGTTTCCTCCGTATGTATTATTTATATACTCATACAGATTACAGTATAGCATGAGTGAGAGAAAAAGTCAAGGAGAAAGCATATCTTGTCAAAAAATGTGCACGTTTTGTCTGAATAAAACAAGAAGGACGAGATTTCTCTCGTCCTTTTATGTTATTGTACGGTTAACCGACCTTGACCGTAATGCTTGCGATATAGAATTCACAAGGCTCGATCTGGTAGAAGCGAAGGGTATCGGTACCATAGGGCACGTTGTCGGTAAAGGTCAGTGTATAAAGACCGGGCACGCTCGGATCCGGTGTGAGCGTGTAGTTGCATTCCGCACTGTTCTGGCCGCCGCCCGTCATGTTCAACAGCACGAATGCGCCGCGGGCGTTGTCGTCCAGATTGCCCTTGCAGTCGTATACCTTCATGGAAATAGTGTACTTGTTGGCACCCATGAGCGGGTTGGCAAGCGCAACACCGTCAAAGTTGTCGTTGAAGTAGTATGCATACTCGCCAAAGCCTGCTTGTGCGAGCTGTTGCTTGGTATATTCGTTGAGGCAAGAGGAATCGACGTAGGTATTCTTGGTTGTCTCAAAGAATATGCCCTGTGCAAAATCGTAGGTAAAGCCTGCCTTGAGCTGGTCGGCTGTCGCCCGTGTCATGCTGTCGGGAACGATGGTGGTGTTGGGATTCATGCCGGGCATCTTGGTCATGGTGAAATTACCGACGTAAATGTCCGCGTACTGCGCAGGAGTATTGTTGATGAAAAATCTGAGCTCGTATTCACCGGTCGTGCCGACCTGCCAGTTCATTTCAAAGTGATACATGCCCTCTCCCGCGAAAATGCCTTCCTTGAGCACGCGGTTGCCCTCGGTGTTGTCCATAGCGAGCAGATACATGGTCGTGCCTGCAGAGACGGGGGAAGCGATGTAGGCGTCAATGCTTAAGTGATAGGTCGTGCCCGATACGAAATATGCCTTTTTGGTGATACCTGTGAATTGACCCATATCACCGTTCAGGTGCATAACAGTCTCGCCAAAGCGGTCGGAAGCCCCCAG
>JAFQUG010000304.1 GCA_017408625.1 Clostridia bacterium
ATCCTTACGGCTTTATCGGCGGTGCCTCGGGCAGTGACGGAACCCACATTTTCTTCTGTGGAAATCTTGCCAAGCACCCGGACTGCGCGCGCATTGAGGCCTTCTGTCTCGGTCACGGAAAACAACCGATCAGTCTGTGCGATCAGCCGCTTTTGGACGTTGGCTCATTGATCTTTTGCAATCCGCCAGCCCGGAGCTGAAAAGCCTTGGAGCACGAAAAAACGCCTGTGAGATCACAGGCGGTTTTTCATTTGAAAGTTAAGGCTTGGAATTAAAGCTCGTATGCATCACACAGCTTGTTGTGGTTATCACACAGTACGTAGAAGCTGTAGATCGGAACGAACATCAGCAACCACAGCACGATAGGATTGTCAACAGGAGCAAGCTTTACACCCTTAGCATCAGCCAGAGCCTTCTGCTGCTTCATGAACAGGAACATCCAGATCAGGTTGAAGATACCGCAGGTAACGATGGTCAGGAAGAATACGCCAATGTAGCCCATAACCTTCTTCTCACCGATCTGCTCAGCCATCTCGTTCTGCTGCTTGGTCATGGTGTACCATGCAATAATGCCGTAAATACCCAGAGTTACAGCACCAACCAGCCACATAACCAGCCAATTAATACGCTTGAACATAAGAAACTCCTTCTGCACGGTAAAAGTAATTTCCATGAGGATATGTACCGTACTGTGCTTATTGTATCACGATTCTCATGATCTGTCAAGCGTATTACTTCATAAAATTTCAAGATAAATAGAAAAATCCTCTGTTTTTTGACACATAGAAAGGAATATTTTGCTAATATCACACCTTTCGATCAAAAAAGAGATCGGGTACCCGAGAGTGGGTACCCGACCTCTTCCGGAGAAATCCGAACGGGATCAGATTACTGATACTCCTCTTCCTTGCTGCACAGCAGGAAAATACTGCCAAGCAGGCTGCAGAACAGCAGAACGCAAACGCTGATACCGGTGGAGGGCTTACCTTTCTTCATCTGAGACAGTGCGATGCCACCGAAGATCAGGGGCAGGATGGTCCAGAAACCAACTACCATACCGATGATGATGAATACCTTTGCCAATGTTTTCATTGCAAATTCTCCTTCAAAATGTAAATATTGCGGCAAATGTGTACATTTACCGGATATATTATAACAGATTATCCACAATTTGTAAAGATATTTTTCACGTTTTGTTTCAATTTTTGCACAAAAAGAATACAGAATTCTGCATTTTTTGTAACTTGCAAATTCTGTGCTCTCTCCACTTGAAAAATTTCAATTCTGTGATATAATAGATATGATGACAATATATGATCATACTCAACGTCAAGGAGGAGCGAATATGCGCCACACTGCACTCAAAACGGCTTTGATACTGCTTTGCGCCTGCTTATTGCTTTGCGCATGTGACAACACGGGCACACAAAACGGAACAGAGGAACCGGAGCAATCCACTCAATCCGAGCAGACTACGCAGCCCGAGGATGAGCAAACAACCGAAGGAGAGACTGAAATGAACATCAACACAGCCACAATCTATCCTATTTCCTACGAAGGAATAGAGCCTACCTACACACTGACACAGTTTATTAAGGAAGTCGACTATGATGACGGCAGCCACAACAACGGGGCAAAGAGCATCGGCGTGATCGTCTCGCCCTACTTTACCGTCAAGATCAACGGGCAGGACGTTCCCTGCTACAGCGTACGTACCTCTCGCGGTGCACATTCCTTTGCCATGCTGGACACGACAGATGAGAGCTTCCCTCTCTCGGTACAGGTCAGTGCCAAGATCGACGCCGAGCAGGTCAAGGTCATGCCCCTCTCTTACGGTGTGACTGCAGAGGTCAACGGCAGAGAGTTCACCACCGAAATTCCCGCTCTCGGCAACTATACCCTGGTGCCCGATGACGATATCACCCACGCGCTGACCATCTTTGCTCGCGCAAAGGAGGAATACACCGCTCCCGAGGGCTACGAGGTCATCAGGGTCGCCCCCGGCAAGCACGACCAGCCTATCGTATTTACCGCCGAAAAGCAGGTGCTCTATTTTGAAGCAGGCGTACACGAGATGCGTTATGCGGTCAACTTCAAGTCCAACACTGAGGTATATTTCGAGTCCGGTGCGCATATCATGGCCACCATGCCCACCGTGGAAGGCGAAACGCCCACCAAGAATCCCGACTGGGCAGGCATGACCGGTTGGCGTGCACTGTTCCAGGGACAGTTGGTCAAGAACGTTCGCATCAGTGGCCGCGGCTTTATCGATCTGAGCAAGCTGGATTGGCACGCACGCTCGGTCATTCAGTTTGACCAGTGCGAAAACATCACGGTTGAGGGCGTTACACTTAACAACTCCCCCGAATGGACGCTGTTCTTTACCCAGAGCAAAAACGTCGTAGTCGATCAGGTCATGCTGTTTGGCTACAGACAGAATTCGGACGGTATTGCCATTGTTGACTCAGCAAATGCGACGGTCAAGAACTGCTTTGCACGCTCGGGCGACGACCTCTTTGAGGTAAAGTCCATGTACGGACACTGTCAGATCAAGATCGAAAATATCGTATTCGAGAACAACAACGCATGGCCCGATAAGTGCCGCGGCATGGGCATCATCTACGAAAGCGCGCGCGATATGACTGACATCCACTTTATCGGCGGCTCGGTTGCCTACGCCCCCGCAGATTGGATGGACGATTTGGGTGCTCTGATCATATTCCTCAACGACAAGGCAAATCTGACCAACGTGACCTTTGAGGACATTGAGGTATACAGCTCGGCTATGTATCCCATCAGCGTCAAGCTTTCCGAAAATGCCTCCGCGCACATCGACGGCGTGACCTTCAAGGATATCAACATCTATTGCGACGGTGTGATCAAGATCCAGAACCGCTCTGCAAACGGCACGATCGACAATATCAAATTCATTGATTGCATCCGCGGCGGTGAGGTCTGCAACTCCAAGCAGACACTGAACATTGAAGTGGACGGCGTCAGCAAGACCACCATTTCCTACGGAGATCAGTAATATCAAAAGATCCCCCGACAAATCAAACGATTTGTCGGGGGTTATTTTTATCCGATCAGGTATTTCAGCGCGTTCTGAATGTGCATATCCCACCAGATCCAGCCGTGGTTGCCCTCGCTGATCTCGTACTTGAAATCTACACCCAGCGAGGTCAGATGTGCGGCGAAATTGTGGTTGTGCTGCAAAAGAAAATCGTCCTCTCCGCACCAGATAAAGGTCTTGGGAAAAGCGATTCCCTTCTCGTGCAGCTGCGACGCTAAGAACATCAGATCGTGCTCTGTACCCGCAAGCTCGTCTGCGCTCTGCATGTTCATATCAAATATGCAACGCCACTCGGGGAGCAGCCCGGGATCCTTGAGCTTTGCAATGTCCAGAGCACCCGAAAGCGAGGCGCACATGCCAAAGCGGTCGGGATGTGTCAGCGCAACCTTGAGCGCGCCGTAGCCGCCCATCGAAAGACCCGCGACAATGTTGTCCTCGGGCTTCTCGGACATGCCCTTGAAAAAGCCGCGGCACTTACCGGGCAGCTCCTCGGACACAAAGGTGAGGTACTTCTCTCCTCTGACCGTGTCGGTGTACCAGCTGCGTCCGACCGAGGGCATGACTACCGCAATGTTATACTCAGAGGCGTAACGCTCAATCGAGGTCCTGCGCATCCAGATCGAATGGTCATCGGAAAGGCCATGCAGCAGATACAACGTCTTGAAGGTGTCCGTGCCGTTGGCCTCCATGCCGATCATGGTAGTCGCACGCTCAGGCAGGATGACGTTGACCGTAACCTGCATCATCAACGCGTCGGAATGAAATTGCAGTTGAATATATGCCATAAAATCCTCCAAAATCAGAATTTGATCACGTTATGATAGCCGCTTAAGATCCCCTCGCGGTACAGGTGCGCATCGTTTGCCACCTGCAGCACCTTGGGATAGACGTACTTCCCGTTCTGCTCGAAATTGATCACGCTCATCGAGCTGTGGCCAAAGTCAAAGTGCGTAGAGATCACGGGATACGGAATATCCAGCATGGACGCAAAAAAGCAGATTCCAAAGCCCTGATGTGCAAACAGTGCCACTCTTTCGCGGTTGGGCTCTACGACCTCGTAGCGGCAATTTTCGCGGTCGTGGCGGTATCCGAGACTCAGGAAGAACTCGTCCACGGCAGCGTCAACGCGCGCAACGCCCTTACCGAAATCATATTTGACAAGATCGGGATGCTCGTACCATCTCTCGCCCAGCTCACGCACCTCGGGTGAGCGGAACAGCTCCAAGACGACGGGATCATAAAAGCACCAGGTGTGAATTCCCGTGGAGGCATCGATGGAAAAATTCTGCCATGCAAGCCCCTCGTCTGCCCATGGGCAAATGGTCATTTCCTTTTTCAAGAGATCGCAGGTCGGCTGCGCGGTCTGCATGGCACGCACGGAAGGCGAGGCAAACACGCGGTCAAGACCGTAGGTCACAAAGCGCTTGGAAAGTGCCTTGGCCTGCTCGTGGCCAAGTGGGGTCAGACTGTCGGGGTTATAGATGGGATCGCCGTGACGAACGTAGAATAATAACATGGTGGCCTCCTTTAGGGGGATATAAACTGATTATAACATAAAAATTTTCAATATGCAATCAATTTTGCAAAAAACAAAAAAGCAGACAGGCATGGGGGTGACAAATAAGCGGTAAAATAGCAGGAATTTGTTCGATTTTGAGCAGATTCCTGCTGTTTTTCTATCAATATAGTTTCATTCACGATATAGAACTTTTCCGATGTGTTCGGACAGCCCCTTCCCCCCGTACGCATACGCTACGGGGTCCCCACCTTCCCCTGTGGGGACGGCTTATTGTAAGTTGCCCTGATCAAAGAGCGTCACAAGACGGAGAACTTAAAAAGCTCCCATAAGGGAAGAGTCAACGAAACAGATGCGCGCTGCAAAGCCGTCCCCGCAGGGGAAGGAGGGCTCCCGTAGCGTAGCGTAACGGGAGGACGGGGTTTGCGCAAAGAGATTGGGGAACAGAGATTTTTCAATGATAAAGGGCTGAATCTTGTCTTAACTCAACCCTTATTTCATATTTTCCCGCTAATTTTGCAGTCCCATTCGCCTATCTGCTTTTGTGGTGCCGGTGGTGGGACTTGATTCTCGGCACGACGACGCAAAAGCCGCGTTTTGTTGCGGTCTTTTGCTACGTGCCTCGGTCAG
>JAFQUG010000305.1 GCA_017408625.1 Clostridia bacterium
AAGAGCTGAAGGCAAAGCTTCTGGACGGCTCCCTCAAGGTATTCGATGCTTCCACCTTCACCAAGGACGGCGAGACCCTGACCTCCTACCTTGCTGACGTGGACACCGACGCTGCTTACACTCCCGATACCGAAGTAATCAAGGACGGCTACTTCCACGAGTCCGAGTACCGCGCAGCTCCTTACTTTGATATCATGATCGACGGTATCAAGCTGCTCAACACCAACTTCGGTTAATATCACACAAATAGACAGGCGGAGCTTCGGCTCCGCTTGTCTCGGTTTTTTACAAGTGGTGAGCAAACGGCTCAAAAGTGCTTGAGCCGCTTGCTCAGGGCTTGTAATGATCACTTTGTACGGAGGAATTCATGAATAAACCTATTGCACTACAAACAAAAGGGGTCACCAAGCGCTTTGGAAGCGTTGTGGCAAACAACAACGTGGATCTGTGCGTTTATCGTGGTGAGATCCTTGCCATTCTCGGTGAAAACGGCTGCGGAAAGACCACGCTGATGAACATGATCGCGGGCAGTTACTATCCGGACAGCGGCTCGATCCTCGTAGACGGCGAGGAGGTCGTCATCCGCTCTCCCAAGGATGCGTTCCGTTATGGAATCGGCATGATCCATCAGCATTTCAAGCTGGTCGATCTGTTTACTGCGGCAGAGAACATCGTGCTTGGCGTTGACGACGGAAAGAAGTACAATATCAAGGAGGTCAATGCACGCGTTGCAAAGATCGCCGAGAAGTATGGCTTCCACATTGATCCCAAAAAGAAGATTTATGAAATGTCCGTTTCCGAAAAGCAAACGGTTGAGATCCTCAAGGTGCTGTATCGCGGTGCGGATATCCTGATCCTGGACGAGCCCAGCGCAGTGCTGACGCCTCAGGACACGGATAAGCTGTGCGACGTGCTGCGCCGTATGCGCGAGGACGGCAAATCCATTCTGATCATTACGCATAAGCTGCACGAGGTCATGGCGATCTCCGACCGTGTGGCCGTGCTTCGCAAGGGCGAGCATATTGCCACGGTGGAGACTGCCCGGACAAGTCCTGCCGAACTGACCGAAATGATGGTCGGCAAGAAGGTGGCGCTGAATATCGACCGCCCCCTGCCGCATGACGTGCGTGACCGTCTGGTCATCAAGGGGCTTTCCATGACCGACGCCGAGGGCGTCAGAATTTTGGACGACATCACCTTTACGGCCAAGTCAGGAGAGATTTTGGGGATTGCGGGCATCGCAGGCAGTGGACAAAGAGAGCTGCTGGAGTCGATCGCAGGTCTGCATCACCTGCAGGACGGCAGCATTACCTACTATAACCCCAAAAAGGATAAGCCGATTACGTTCTATCACGAGAGCTTTGAGCGCGTGATGGAGCTGGCAGGGGAGGGCATGCTCCGCTACGTTGACGGCAGAGAGTTTACCGGTAAGGACGAGCAGGGAAAGGCTCTTTCCAGAAAGACCATTTGCGCGCAGGTAGAGGCGGGAGTGATCCTGTTCAAGGATGATGAGGTCATCAACCTGCGTGAAAAAACGCCCCTGCAGATCCGCGAGCTTGGCGTGCGCCTTTCGTTTGTTCCCGAGGACCGTCTCGGCATGGGCCTTGTGGGCAATATGGATATCGTTGACAATATGATGTTGCGCAGCTACCGCCGCGGCCAGTCTGTGTTCGTGGATCGTAAAAAGCCGGGCGATCTGGCGCATACCATCGTGCACGACCTGGAGGTCGTGACCCCCAACACGCACACACCCGTACGCCGTCTGTCGGGCGGTAACGTGCAAAAGGTGCTGGTCGGCCGTGAAATCGCAGCCGCACCCACCGTGCTCATGGCGGCATACCCCGTGCGAGGACTGGATATCAACTCCTCCTACACCATCTATAATCTGCTGACCGAGCAGAAGGAGAGAGGCGTTGCGGTCGTATTCGTGGGTGAGGACCTGGACGTGCTGCTTGAGCTTTGCGACCGTATTCTGGTCATCTGCGCCGGCCGCGTGACCGGTGTGCTGGACGCAAGAAGCACTACCAAAGAGGAGATCGGTCTGCTGATGACGGGTGACCGCGCATCCTCGGATACAGAAACTGACAAGAAGGAGGAATAAGCGATGAAAACGACTGAAAAACGCACGCGCGAGCCGCTGTTTCACGTTGTCAAGCGCGATTCTCTTCCTGTCTGGAAGGGCATGCTGATCCGCGTGATCGCGGTCGTTGCGGCAATTTTGCTGTGCGCACTTCTTTCGGTGATCATGCTGGAGAACGTTGACCCCATTAAGTTTGTCACCACGCTCTTTGACGGTGCGATCGGCTCGCAAAGACGTCTTTGGAAGCTGGCAAAGGACACCGCCGTGCTGCTTTGCATTTCGCTGGCAGTCACGCCCGCGTTCCGTATGAAGTTCTGGAACATCGGTGCAGAGGGACAGACCCTGGTTGGCGCGCTTGCGTCGGTTGCCGTGGCGTACTACCTGGGCGGTAAGATGCCCGAGCCTTTGTTGCTTGTTCTGATGCTTGTCGCATCCGTGGCGGCAGGTGCTGTCTGGGGCGGTCTTCCCGCTCTGTGCAAGGCGAAGTGGAATACCAACGAGACCTTGTTTACGCTGATGATGAACTACGTGGCCACCGGCTTTGTTGCTTATTTCCTGGCTTTGTGGTGCCCCAGTAACGGCAGTGTGCTGGGCAGACTGGATTTTGGGCATCTGCCTGTCGTGCTGCACGAGTATTTCCTTTTGATCGTGGTGACGCTGGTGCTGACTGCGATCGTGTACGTGTACTTGCATTATACCAAGCACGGATACGAGATCAGCGTTGTGGGTGAGAGTGAAAATACCGCACGCTATATCGGTATCAACGTCGGTAAGGTCATTGTCCGTACCATGATCGTGTCGGGTGCGATCTGCGGCCTGGCAGGATTTCTGATCGTGGGCGCACTGGACCATTCCATTACCACCACCTCGGTCGGCGGTCTTGGCTTTACTGCTATTATGGTTTCCTGGCTTGCCAAGTTCAATCCGTTGATTATGGTCGGAACCAGCCTGTTCATTACCTTTTTGCAGCAGGGATGTGCCGAGATCGGCTCACAGGTTGACCCCTCGTTCCCCAATATCATCGTGGGTATCGTGCTGTTCTTTATCATTGGCTGCGAATTCTTTATCGGATATAAGCTCCAGTTCCGCAAATCCCCGAAAAAAGGAGGTCGCGCATCGTGAATCCGTTTCTTGATTTTCTGATTACGGCAATTCCGCTCGGTATCACGTTTTTGTACGGATGCGTGGGCGAGATCCTGACCGAGAAGGCAGGACACTTGAATCTGGGTATCCCCGGTATTATGTGCGTGGGCGGTACCTGCGGCTGCATGGCACTCAAGATCCTTAAAAATTCGGGCCTTCCGTGGTTCGTCATTCTTCCGATCGCCATTCTGGCAGCCTTTGCAGGCGGCGTGTTTATGGGTCTGATCTATAGCTTTTTGACCGTTACGCTCAAGGCAAATCAGAATGTCACCGGTCTTGCTATGACCACATTCGGCGTAGGCGTGACCAAGTTCGTTATGTCCAAGATGGCAGTGGGCGGCGGTATGATGTACCTGTATGCTTGCGATTATTTCCGCTTCCCGTTCCAGCAGAGCAAGAGCGCGCTGAAATATTGCGGCGTTATGGTGTTCCTTGGCATTGCGATCGCACTGATTGCAGCGTTTGTGCTCAACAAAACGCGCGTGGGTCTGCATTTGCGTGCGGTGGGCGAGAACCCCGCGACTGCGGACGCGGTCGGCATCAACGTGACCAAGTATAAGTACGTGGCAACGCTGATCGGCAGCGGCATCGCTGCTCTGGGCGGCCTGTTCTACATCATGGACTACGCAGGCTCTTACGAGGCTTACAAGAGCATCGAGGGGCTTGGCTGGCTGGCGGTTGCGTTGGTTATCTTCACTTTGTGGAGACCCAATCTCAGCATTCTCGGCTCGCTTCTGTTCGGTCTGCTTTACATCGCAGGCTCAAGAATTCCCACGCTGCTGGGCATTCAGCTGGACATGAGCGCAACACCTCTCTTACAGATGCTGCCTTACGCAGTCACCATCGTGGTGCTGATCGTGATCAGCGTGCGCAAGAAGCGCGAGCATCAGCCTCCCGCATCGCTTGGCGTACCCTACTTCCGCGAGGAACGATAAATTCAAAAAAGTCAAACCGCCGCTCTGTGAGCGGCGGTTTTTTTGAAAGTTTTTGATCGACCTTTTTTCAAAAAAAGGCATTGTGGCGTGTGAATGTTGTTATACTTTCGAGTGTCAGTGACGCCACCTGATGCTGAATTTTGAAAAATTCAGCATCCAAAAGGCAACCGGCAGCGCCCTTGTCGCCTCCGCAGAGCACGAAATAATTCCGGCGTTTCATTTGCGAAGCAAATATGTTCTTCTTTGCGGCTCTTTGCTCAAAAAGAACGGAATGACTTATCTCAATGTGTTTGATTTCATGTTTCGTAACACCACAGGTAGTTTTTGCTTTTCGTTCTTGACAAACCCCCGCATCTGTGCTACAATATGAGGGTCACGCGGGTGTGGCGGAATTGGCAGACGCGCCGGATTTAGGATCCGGTG
>JAFQUG010000306.1 GCA_017408625.1 Clostridia bacterium
AAAAAACACCTATCGCAGGGGACGGCGCCCTCGACGTCCCGGGCAGGCACATGGAACTTATTGCATTGCGAAAAGATTTGTTTATGTAGGGCGGGACGTCGAGGGCGCCGTCCCCTGCAAATGCAAATCTATGAGGGGGAACAAGGCTTTTCATAAAAAACAATGACCGTATCACTTGGATACGGTCATTGTTTTATGCGTATTTTAACGCTAATTTCTCAGCCCCATGGGGCTTTTTTCTTATTTGATCAATCCGCTAAGCCATAATGGCGCAGCAGATCGGAGAGCTCGCGCCTTTGCGCAGAGCGCATGGGGCAGAGCGGCAGACGGAATTCCTCGCGGCAAAGCCCCATCATGGCGCACATGGTCTTGATGGGGATGGGATTGACCACCGCCATGGAGGCGTCCATCAGCGCAAGCGCGCCAAGCTGCGCACGGGCAGCGGCGTCAACATTGCCCGAAAAGTAAGCGTGGCAGAGCGAGTGCATGACGGCCGGGATGATATTGCCCACCACCGAAATCACGCCCGCAGCTCCCAGCGAGAGCAGGGGGAGCGTGAGGTTGTCGTTGCCCGAGTAGAGCGGCAGCGCGTCGCCGCAGACTTGGATGATGCGCGCGGCAAGCCCAAGATCGCCCGAGGCTTCCTTGATGCCACAGATATTGGGGTGTGTACTCAGCGTGCGGCAGACCTCGGGAGAAAGCGAGCAGCCTGTGCGGGCAGGCACGTTGTAGAGTATGATGGGCTTTTCCGAGGCCTCCGCAATGTGTGCAAAGTGCAGCTCCATGCCGCGCGGCGTGGCCTTGTTATAGTAGGGGGTCACGCAAAGCAGGCCGTCGCAGCCGGTGCGGCTGATCATGCGCGCCAAGTGGCAAGCGTGCGCGGTGTCGCTCGATCCTGCACCGCCAATGACCGGCACGCGCCCGCCCGTCACCTGTACGGCGCAGGAGCAAAGCGCGGCCTGCTCCTCGGGGGAGAGCGTGGAGGCCTCGCCCGTCGTGCCCGCCACCACCAGTGCGTCCGCACCGCCGCGGATGTTGGTTTCAATCAGATTTGCAAAGCTGTCAAAATCTATTTTGCCGTCCGAAAACGGCGTGATCAGCGCGGTCGCACTGCCGCGAAAGAGTAAAGAGTCAGAAGCGTTCATGCAAAAAGTCCTCCGTGCTTGTGATTTTTCAAAAAAGAGTTGAAAAAGGGAACAAGTTATAGTATAATGTATCCTGTATAGGTGTGGTCACTTCGCACCTATATGACAGTATATGACAGATTTTTCGGAAGGATTATATAGCGCGAAGGTTTACGTTATATTTTTTATATGTACTCACTCGCGCTTTAAACTTCACCTAAAAATGGGTCCCAACCCATTTTTGGAGCAAAGCTCCACGGTGAAGTTTGCATTACTTTTTGAGCCGCCAGAGGCGGCATGGAGAATAATTATGAGCGTTATTATCAACAAAAAAGCCCCCACCGATCTGAAGACTGCGGACTTTTATTACGATCTGCCCGAGCAACTGATCGCCCAGCACCCCGCCGAGGTGCGCGACGGCTCTCGACTGATGGTGCTGAACCGCGAAAAGGGCACGATCGAGCATAAGCATTTTTACGATATCATTGACTATCTGCGCCCCGAGGACGTGCTGGTCATCAACGATTCCAAGGTCATTCCCGCAAGATTGTACGGTCACGTGGCAGGCAGGGACGAGGCCAATATCGAGCTGCTGCTTTTGCGGCAGAGAGAGCTTGACACCTGGGAATGCCTGGTCAAGCCGGGCAAGAGAGCCAAGATCGGCATGGAGCTGGTGTTTGGCGAAGGGATGCTTTGCGGAAAGGTAACCGAGATCACCGAGGAGGGCAACCGACTGATCGCGTTTGACTATGACCGCGAGGCGCACGCCAACATTTATGACGTGCTGCACAAGGTGGGCATTCTGCCCCTGCCGCCGTATATC
>JAFQUG010000307.1 GCA_017408625.1 Clostridia bacterium
GATCCTCAATACCTTGGATATTTTCATGGATTGCCCCGAGCGTGAGCGCGGCGGTTGGCTTTGCGATTCTCTTTGGACCGGCAGGGCTGCGGCTCTGATGCTGTCAGATCCCAGAGTCGAGCGTGAATTTCTGGAGAATTTTCTGCTGACGCCCGCGGACGGCATGTTCCATGGCTTTTTCCCCGAGGTATATCCCGCCCAAAAGTATTCCTACCGGGAAATGACCGGTATCACTACCTGGTCGCTCTGGCTTGGCTGTGAGATCGCGGAGTATATCCGTCGCACGGGGGATATTGCGTTCCGTGACGAGTATGCGCCCAGAGTGGAAGCATTTATCAACGGTACGCGCGACTTTGCGGGCAAGAGCGGTCTCTTGGAAAATCTGCCCTGGCTGTTTATCGACTGGTCGCAGTCCAACAGAGGGGAGAACAATCAGCCCGTGTCCACCGCCGCAAACGCGCTGTACGCTTATATGCTGTGTGCGCTGGGGCGCACCTATGACAGACAGGATTGGATCGATATGGGCGTGCGTGTGCGCAACATCCTGCGTGCTGCCATTGCGGGCGGCGGGGAAGTATCCGACGTCAAGTATATCCCCGACAGCTTTGACGTAACCGAGGACGGTGCTTTGCGCGCCAAGGGCTACTACAGTGAAGCGGCCATGTATACGGCTGTGTGGAGCGGTCTGTTCCGGAAGGGCGAGACGCCTTTGCTGGAGAGAGCGTTGATCCAAAAAATGGGTCCTGCGCCCGTATATGCCAAGGACCCCATGGTGGGCGTGAGCAATCTGTTTATCGGGCTTTGCATCAGGCTGGATATGCTGACAAGACTGGGTGCATACGACAAGATGTACGAGGATATGCTCGCTATCTATCTGCCGCAGCTGCGCGAGGGTCCCGGGACGCTCTGGGAAAATCAGATGATCGAAACCTCCTCCCGCTGCCACGGCTTTTCCGCACACGTGGGTGTGCATCTGCTGCGTGACGTGCTGGGACTGGGCATCCCTTCGTTTGACGAGCGCGGTGAAGGGGATAAGCACATCATGATTGCACCGCATATCTGCGGTCTGCGCTGGGCACGCGGCACGCACGAAACGCCCGACGGTCTTGTTGCGTTGGATTGGAAGTATGACGGTGAGAGCTTTATCTTGAACGGCAGTCTGCCCGCAGGATACACTTACACACTCAGCCTGCCGCGCGAGGTCAAGGCACTGGACGACGAGTTTGTTTCGGTGAGCATTCGCACAAGAGACTGACATCAAGCCAAATTTCGCGTTGACAAGGGCGCGCTTCTGTGGTATACTATCAATGATAATCCTTATAGAAACAGAGAGGGAAAAGATATGAATAAATTATACGGAAATGCAGTCGTAGGACAGTCGGGCGGACCGACTGCGGCGATCAACGCAACCTTAGCAGGTGTGATCCGCGGCGTGATTGAGATCAATCAAGGCGGTGGCGCGATCGGCACGCTGTACGGTATGCGAAATGGTATTGAAGGCCTGATGCAGGAGAGATTGATCAATCTCAGCGAGCTTGCCAAGGACGAGCAAAAGCTTTCGGCTCTTGAGCTGACCCCTGCAGCAGCACTTGGCTCATGCCGCAAAAAGCTGCCCAAGCACGAGGATGATCCCGCATTCTATGAGCAGCTGCTGGCCGTTTTCAAAAAATATGACATTCGCTATTTCTTTTATATCGGTGGCAACGACTCCATGGATATCGTATCCAAGCTGTCGGCTTTTGTTGCCGAGAGC
>JAFQUG010000308.1 GCA_017408625.1 Clostridia bacterium
ACAACGGTGCCGTCCTCGTCGGCAACCAATTCAATTTCAGGATTGATGCGCATGCTGATATAGGTCATACCGGTTGCGGTTGCATTGGGGGTTACGGGTGCGGAAAGGTCGCAAGCGGCAAGCACGCCCAGTGCCATAACGGCGACGATTGCAAGACTTGCAAGTTTTGTAAAGTGTTTCATGATAAAACCTCCTTGTGCTTTTTTTGGTTTCTGCTATATATACAACCCAAGGATGCGTTTCGTTGGAGAAAAAACAAAAAAATCGGAAAATATCCGATTTTTTTGCATGCTCTTATTTATCCTTGCCGTTGCCGCGGTTTTGTTCACGGGACAATTCTTTATAGAGCTTGGATAATGTGTTAATCTCCATCTGGGCAAGCTGCTCTTCGGTGTACGAGGGGTCAAGCGCTCGAATGGCTTGTATGCGCTTGAGCTTGGCAGGGGAAATGTTTTGTTCTTTTGCTTGCTCGATCTCCTGCTTACTGAGCTTTTCGCTTGAAAAGTTAGCGTTGCACCCGTTGCTTTGTGCTTTCTTTTGTGCTTTTTCTGTCATTTTTTCCAACAGCTTTTGCGTGTCTGCATTCTTTTTGGAGCTTGTACTGATGCAGATCTCGGCATCCTCGGTGATGTAACCCTGTGCGAAAAGTGCGTCAATAATTGTTTCCATGCCATCCTCAGCACGCATTCCCTTCAGCTCCACGTCAGCAAAAACCCTTTGTGCGTCCTCGTTATGGTAAACGACCTCGTGAATGCGCTCAAAGCGATTGAGTACCAGTTCTATGGACGGATTGGTATCTACGTAAACCGATTCGTAATCCTCAAAGTAAAGTCCCGCAGCCCCCAGAGAGCAGGTACAGACCAAAAGCGCGATCATGGCTACGGCAAGGATCGGTTTACGCCAAGCGCGTTGCGCGGTGTGCTTGATCTCTTGTGTCTTGGCTGGCGGCATTTCCGCTGCGGCACGTGCCAGAATCTTGCTTTTCAGCGCGGGATCGGGCGCGGGTACTTGCTGCCTTGCAAGCATTTCTTCCGTTTGCTTTTTGCTTTTCACCTTGGTTCACCTCCGTTTGCCTTTCGGATTTTTTTGATGGCGTTATTATACTGCCAACGCACGGTTGCTTCGATTTTACCGATCTGCCTTGCAATATCGCCAAAGCGATAGCCCTGCACGGCGTGTAAGATCACGATCATGTACTCGTGATCGTTTAGGATTCGCTTGGCAAGTGCCATAATACCGCTTGCATCCTCGATCTGCATTTCTTGATTATGTAAAGCGTCCAGCGTGTTGACCGTTTTTTCGTCCTGCAGATCAACAGCTATTTCGCGGGACTGCTTTTTTTTCATATTCAGACAGATGTTTTTTGCAATGGTATACATCCAGTTAAAGCCACTTTTTCCATTGAATTTGCCTATCTCCCGCACGACGCGCAAATAGGTCTCGGAGAGTGCGTCCTCTGCGTCGTATTGGTTTTGAAAGTAGGAATAACAAAGCGCGTATAGAGGCGCGTGCGTTGCGTCGTATAGGGCGGACAGCGCGTCCATATCGCCATCCTTCATCTTACAAAGATACAGGCATATCTCGCGGTCGGATTGCGGTTTCATAACAAATCGATCCTTTATATGTATTTTTTCTCTGTAATATATACAGTCCAAAGCGCGATTTCGTTTGAATAACGAAGAAAAGTTTTGAAAAAGGCTGCGAAATTTTTCACAGCCTTGTTTTTTTACGCCTGCATGGCGAGATATTCCTCCGCCTCGTGCGCGGCAACGGCACCGTCGGCTGCAGCGGTGACCACCTGACGCAAGGTCTTGGTGCGCACGTCGCCTGCGGCGTATACGCCCGGGATTGAGGTTTTGGTGCTTTCATCCGCTATGATATAGCCCTGCGCGTCAAGCTCCAGCTGACCTGCAAACAGCTCGGTGGCGGGGCAGCGGCCAATGCTGACGAACAGGCCGTCGATCTTGACCTCGCGCTCCTGTCCCGTGGGGATGTCGGTCAGCGTGACCGACTCGATGCGCTTGTCCGCGTGCAGTGCGGAGACCTTACTGTTCCAGCAAAATTCTACGTTACTTGCCTGCATGAGCGGTGCGTGGTAGATCTTTGTGGCGCGCAGCGTGTCGCGGCGGTGCACCAGAATCACCTTTTCGCAAAGCCCAGAGAGGTACAGCGCGTCGGATGCGGCACTGTTGCCTCCGCCAACCACCATGACCGTCTTGCCCTTGTAAAAGCGGCCGTCGCAATGCGCGCAGTAGTGCACGCCGCGCCCGATCAGAGCCTGCTCGTTCTCAAGACCCAAGGCGCGCGGGGAAGCACCCGTGGCAATGACTACGGTGCGGCCGAGGTATTCGCTGTCGGTGGTGACCACGCGCTTGATCTCGGGCGCAAGCTCAACCTCGGTGACCTCGGCATATGCGCTTGCAGCGCCAAAACGCTCCGCACCCGCCGCCATTTTCATACCAAGCTCAATGCCGTCAATACCCGCATCAAAGCCGGGGTAGTTGTCAATGATGTCGGTGGTGGCCATCTGTCCGCCGGGGCAGATCTTTTCAATGACCAGCACGTCAAGTCCTGCGCGTGCGGCGTAAAGCGCGGCGGTATAACCCGCGGGGCCGCCGCCCGGGATCAGCATGTCGTAAATGCGTGCGTTTTCCATATCAAAGCAGTGCCAGAATTGCAGCCTTGGGGCGTGAGCCGGTGACCTGGTTGGTGATCTCGCCGTTCTTGAGCACGACCAACGTGGGAATGCTCATCACGCCAAACTGCTGTGCAAGCTCCTCCTGCTCGTCAACGTTGATCTTGCCGACCACGATGTCGTCTCTCTCATTGCCGATCTCCTCGATGATGGGAGCAACCATGCGGCAAGGACCGCACCAGTCTGCATAAAAGTCCAAAAGGACGGGCTTTGCGCCGTTCTTGATTTCTTCAAAATTTTCCTTTGTTACGTGAATGACTGCCATTTGTTTGTTTCCTTTCTTATATGATGATATTTGTTTATTCTTATCATTGACATTTTCTTTGTCTTTATTTCATTATATCATATTCCAATGCCGCTGTCAATGAAAAAAGCAGCCACCATGGGGAGATACTCCAAGCGGAGTATCTCCCCAGTTCTATTCGCCCCCCGGCGAGTGATATTGCCTTTGGCAGTGATATTCGCCTGTGGCGAGTGGTATTTGCTTCGCAAGTTTTGGAGGCGAATAGAATATCACTGAAGCCGCAAGGCTTCAATATCACTATCGCGGCAGCGATAATATCACTCCGACGCAGTCGGAATATCACTCATATAGCAAAAAGAGAGAGCTTTACGAAATGTCTTTTCGCATGACTCTCTCTTTTCTCCGCTATTTCGCTGTCCCATCGGGCGATGTCATTCAGTTAAGGAATTGCAATCCCACCCCCCGTCATCCTCGAGCAAGCATTCCCGTTTTTAAGATTCTTCGCTTCGCTCGAGAATGACAAAAACGGGAATGCGCCGCGAAGGATCTTGGGGGCGGGGGCGCACCGTGTTTTCTTAACTTAATGATATTGCCCCGCCGGGCTATTTTATTTAATTCTCGGACTTTTCCTTGCTGCTTTTGCCGCTCATGCGCGCCTTAGCCTCTTGGACGGTCTCGCCTTCCTTGGTAAACAGGATCTCAACTGCCTTGTCACTGACCTTTTCAAAGCCCTCAACAACGCCCTCTTCGATCTTCTTGTAGCCGCCCACGACGCCCTTTTCGATCGTCTTGTAGCCCTCGACTACGCCGTCCTTGATCTTTTCGTTGGTATCTGCAATTTTTGACATGATAAAAATCTCCTTTACACTTGGTTTTGTTATGGGTATATGATACAGCTCCGATGTTTGGAAAAGTTTTAGGAGATATTTTTGTTTTGTTAATTCACAGAATAAAATTTGAAACAAAAAAGACTTGGCAGAGCGGCTTTTCCGCATTTTTGCTTTGTGCTTCGTAGGGGAGGATATCCTCGCCTACGAAAAACGGGGGAAAAACGGGACTGCTCCGTGCGGAGCAGTCCCGTTGGTGTGGTGTGAATCAATCCTTCTTCTTTTTCAGCACAACTGCTGCGGCTGCTGCCATGGCGATTGCTGCGCCTGCTGCTGCGAAGGACTTGCAGCCCTTTTGCGCCTCGGGCTCGGTTTCGCCCTCGGGAGCGGTGGTCGTGCTATCGGAGAGACCGGGCGCGGTGGTTCCCGCATCGGTGGAGTCGGTGGTCTCATCGGTTGCTTTTGCGCCGCTTACGTAGCTGAACTTGAAGCGCGCGCCGGGAGCAACGTCACCGGAGATGTAGAAGTCCATGATGTCGCCCGAGAACTTTTCGTAATCGCCCTCGTCGTGTACGTTGTCGGTCCAGGAGAAGTTGATGGTGTAGTCATTGCCCGAAAGGCCGAGGTCGCTCTTGGCCACCTTGACGGTCATGTATCTGCCGTCCACGGTGTAGGAGCAGTCTGCAACCTTGGTGCTCTCATAGCCGTTGCCCGAGAACTTTTCCAGCACGACGGTGTCTGCACTTGCAGCGGACTTGTTGATGACGTACTCAAAGGTCTCCCAGCCCTGGTTCTGCTGATCGGTATCCAAATAAAGGGTCATCCACAGCTTGTCGGTGTAGGGGGTGATGTCGGCTGCGCACTCTACGTTGAAGTAAACGTATTCGTCGTCGCGCGCCACCTGCGCACCGATGATGTCGTTACGGCCGGAGGTCTCGGTGTAATAGAGATCGCCGTAGCCCTTGGAATCTCTGTGCTCGGTGTTGCCGATGTATGCGCCGAAGTAAGGCTCAACTGACTTCCACTGCTCCTGACCTGCGCTAAGGTCAATGGTGGTCTTTGCGCTGGGCGTAGGGATGGGGTTTGCACCCTTGTACTGACGGACGAAGTTGACCAGCTGATAATAGTAGTGGTCCTTGAGATCGCCCTTGGTGGGCTCAATGTCACGGGAGAATTCGTCGTTGTACTGGTCGGGGAATGCGTTGGGAACGCCTGCGGGACCGCTTTCGGGCCACATTTCATATCTGCCCACGCGGAATTCGTTCCAACCGGTCACGAATACGACGCTGGGATCAACCTCGAGCGCGTAATTCCACTGTTCTGCGAAGTTGTATCCCCACTTGGAAGCCTCTGCGCCTTCCTTTTCAAAGCGATCCGGATAGGTGGAGGAGTAGGAACGGCCTGCGATCTTGTCGCCGCTCATGGCAGCCAGCTCGTGCAGCTCGTAGTTGTGGTTCATTGCGATACCGACCGCGACCTGCTCTACGATGCCATTGTTCTTATCCTTGCTGGATGCGTAGTACTTTGCCTGCGGATACATGGAAAGCCAGCCCCAGGTTCTGTAATCGGTGTGGTCTACCACGTAGCCGGGCTGACCTGCACGGAAGGTGAAGAAATTCGAAATTTCCTTTTCCAGGGGGGATGTGTTGGGGTTAAAGGATGCGGGGATGGCCATGAGCATGGGCTTGCCGTCAAGGTAGTACCACAGGTTGGGGTATCTGCCTGCACGGAAGAGATCCTGATAGATCGAGGAGACCTGCATGTTGGTGTAGGACTGATCCCAGAAGGGGAGCATGAAGGAAAGCTTGGGGGTCTTGAGGCCGTCGGTCATGGCGTCGTCCCACTCTGCAAGCAGCGCGTTGTAGGCGTTGTACCAGGTGTGGTCACCGTTGGTGTTGTCGGTGAAAATGACGTCAACGCCGGCGTTTGTCAAAAGCTCTGCCTGCTTACGCAGCACCCACGGGTCGTCGCCGCGGTAGAAGCCGTAGATGGATTCGTTCCACCAGTAGGCCTCGTTCGGTTTCCAAATCTCGTGGTTGAAGTCTCTCATGGCCTCGGGATACTTTTCGCTGTATTCCTGCAGATTTACTACGTTGTTGGTCACAAAGCCGTCGATGTGCCAGGTCCAGTAGAACATAGCCACCGTCTTGTTGTCGCGGGGCGCGCCAACGTCCTCGTATGTCAGCGAGGTTCTGCCAAGACCGTCGGTAAATACCCAGGTGTCGGGGTAGACGGGATGGGTATAGATCAACGAGTCCTCGGGGATGACGTACTGCTCGGGGGGCTTATGATTGCCGTCGATGGTATCCTTGGGCTCAGAGCATTGCAGGAAGAAATCCTTGTTCGGGGCTTCCTCTGCAAAGATCACGCGAACGTTGGGATACGTGGTGGAGCCGGTGGAGGGGAAGCCATCCTTATAAATGTAGCCCTCAAAGCCGGTTACCTCGGAAAAGGTATATACGGCGGGAGATTTGTTGGCATTGTGAACCAAGAACAGGTAATCGCCTGCGGGCAGCTTTTTGAAGGTAATGCCCTGGAGGGCGTTGTCAATCAGCAAAATGCGTTCACTTGCCAAAGGCTCTGCGGCAACGGTATCTGCATACGTGTCCTTCCATGCGTAAACCGAGATATCGACCTCCATGTCAGTCGCGGTGTAGGTTGCGAGGTCGAATTCAACGCCCGAGAAGGCAGCGTTGGTGGTCATGCGCACGCCGCTCGAGACGGACATGCTGGAAGGGGTTTTGGCATTTGTGGAGGTATAGGGGGATATCGGAATGACTGCATCGGCAGATGCCTGGCAGGTGCCGAAGGGCTCTTCGGGCACGTTATCGTTTTCAAAATTGAAATGCAATTCGGGCTCTCCTCTCTGTTCAACGCCGTTGAGATATAAAAATCCCTTGGAATCCTGGGGATTCTGGTTGGTCCAAACGCCTACCTGACCCTTGGGATCGGAGATGTGGAACAGGTATTCGCCTGCGGGCTGAGCCTCAAATCTGACCCAGTTGGTTGCGTTGTCCTTGAGCGGAGCAAATCTTTGCGTTGCAATGGGCGTCTTGGCAACGGTGTCGGCATAATTTCCCTCCCACTTGTACAAGGAAACGGTTGCCTCGGAATTGGTGGTGTTGTAGGTCGGCATAGAGAAGCCGAAGCCGTCGAACGAGCCGTTGACGATGGCACGGTAAGAGTAGGTCCTGGTGACTGCCACGGCACCTCTGGTGCCCGTGCCGTTTTGTACGCTGATGCTTCTGGGCGGATCCTGTGCAAAAGCAAGCGCAGAGAAGGTTCCTGCCAGCATGCAAAGACAAACGAGCCAGAGCAGCAGCTTGGTAAATTTTCTTTGTTTCATGGTTTACTCCTTTCGGTATGTGTGTTTTCAGGGAGATTTCTACTAAAATTATATCATGCCGCAAATCCCTTTGTCAATGTTGTAAACGCCGATATGGGGGTGGGATTTTTGTGCAAAAAAACAAGGGAGAGCAGAATGAAGAGTGATATTTTCGCTGCGCGAAAGTGATATTATGGCGTTGCCATAGTGATATTGCACCTTTGGTGCAGTGATATTGTATTCGCCACAGGCGAATACAGTTTGAGCAGCCTTGGAAAGGCTGCTCAAACGCCGTATTTGATCTTGATCCTTTGCAGCTTGTCGCCGATCGGCTTGGCGCAAAGGAACAAAAAGAGCAGGTTGGATACCACGTAAAGCGCGGTGTGCGGCAGAGCTGTAATCAGTGCGGAAAGGTATGCCGAGGGATCCGGAGAGCCGGTCATCCAAAGCATGCTCCATACGTCCATGACGGCCGAATACGCAACGCCGGCAAGCGCGCCGTACAACAAAAGCAGCACGCGGCTTTTTTGCAAAGGCCCTGAGAAAATACCCGCGAAAAGGCCGATCAGGCCCCAGGCCAGCATCTGAAAGGGAGTCCATGGGCCTTGTCCGAAGATGAAATTGGAAAGCAGTGCCGCCAAAGCTCCCGTGTAAAAGCCTGCCTGCGCACCAAGGTAGATCGCGCACAATACCACAAGCGCGGTCACCGGCTTGAAAAAGGGGATCAGACGCCCCACGATGCAAAGTGCGATCATGTCCGAGACCAGCACCGAGCGGCGTGTGCCGATCTCTCTTTTCTCAAAGCCCGCTATGAAAAGCAGCAGGGAAAGCACGGCTACGGCAAGCGAGACCCACAGATAGGAGGTCTTTCCGGGGATGAACGCGCCTGCGATCACGACCGTGGGGATGAGTACTGCGGGGATCAGAATGCTCAGCGTGCGACGCGCGCGCGCGTTTGCTACGTACATCATACCACGCCCCCTTGAGAGCACAGCTCGACCAGGTCACGTGCGGTGACTGCGTTGTCGAAATAACCGCGGCTCATGCGTCGCGCTGCTGTGGTATAAAAGTTGTTTTCAGCGAAGAAGGTACGGGGGAGTCCGTCCGAGACGGCAGACCCGCGGAAAAAGAGCACGCAGCGATCGGCACAAAGAGCAGCAAACTCCACGTCGTGCGTTACGATCAGAATGCTGATACCGCGAGATTTGAGTGTGCGCAGAATATCCAGCAAATGCTGTTTTTTCTCGGCGTCCAGCCCCTTGGTGGGCTCGTCGAGCAGCAAGATGCGCGGGTTGGTGGCAAGCACCTTGGCAAGCGCTGCCAGCTGCTGCTCACCGCCCGAAAGATCGTAGGGGTGCATATTCAAAAGATGCGAGAGATCAAAGGGCAGAGTGGCGAGGTCAACTCCTGCGTCCTTCATCTCCTCTTCCACCGTGTTGTGCAAGAATACAGTCTGCACATCCTGCGGCAAAAGCGCGAGATTTTCTCGGTACAGGGATTGGTTTTTGTACTCCTTGAGCTTTTTGCCAAAGACCGAAATACTGCCCGCGTAGGGCTTATGCACGCCGGCTGCAAGGCTTAGCATGGTGCTCTTGCCGGAGCCATTGCCGCCCAGCACGCAAAGCGTCTCTCCCTTATAAAGCGTCAGCGAAAGATCGTTGATCACGTCGGGCAGCTCGCGCGTGTAGCGGAAGTGGACGTTTTTGAGCTCCAGTGCCTTGGGGCAACCCTGCTTCGGCTCAATTTCGGGCAGTGTGCGGTTGCGCCCCTCATACCTTGCCAGCATTTCGCGGCCGTCCTTGACCGAGAGCGGATAAGATTGCTCCCCGATCGCGCAGGCTACGCGCGCGGCGGTGGGCATGGATGCAAGCAGTGCGGAGTCTTTTGCAATGCGCGGCATGAGTGCGTGCGGTGTGTCTGCCCCAAGCAAGCCGCCGTCCTTAAGCACGATCAGCTTGTCGCACATGGGGACAAGCTCCTCCAGACGGTGCTCGGCGATCAGCACGGTCAGCGAAAAATCGCGATTGATTTTTTTGAGCGTGTGCAAGAATTCGGCCGCCGCAATGGGGTCAAGCTGCGAGGTGGGCTCGTCTAAAATCAGAAGGTCGGGGTGCATGACCATAACGGATGCCAGATTCAGCAGCTGCTTCTGTCCGCCCGAGAGCTCACTGATCTGCTTGTCGTACCAGGGCTCGATGCCAAGGTAGCTGGCCATTTCGGCCACGCGGCGCGCGATCTCGCTCTGCGAAAGTCCCAGGTTTTCAAGGCCAAACGCAAGCTCGTGCCACACCTTGTCACAAACGATCTGCTGGTCGGGCTGCTGACAAACAAAGCCTATACGCATGGCGGCGTCTCTTGGCGAAAGCTGCTCGGTGGGCGTCTTTCGCAACAGGATCCTGCCGGATGCTTGTCCGACGGGCGCGATTTCGCGCTTGCAAAGGCGAAGGAGCGTGGATTTTCCGCTGCCTGTTGCACCGCAAAGCACGCAGAATTCGCCTTCCTCTATGGCAAAGGAAAGGTCGTCAAGAACGCGGCGTTCGCTTTTGGGGTATGAAAAGGTCAGATTTTCGATCTTAAGTATTTCCATTTGACCGCGTCCTCCGTTTCAAGAATGGTCGGCAACAACACCAGTGTGCCGTAAGAGAGATAACAAAGATATGAGAGCGCACCCGCATGGTGCAGGTGCAGTGTGGGATAAAAGGTAAAGGTGACGGCTCCCAGCGCAAGCGGGATGGCTGTGCCCGCCGTCAAGAGCAGCGTTGTGCAGAGAAACAGCACATCACGTCCGGTAAAGGAAAAGATGGAGAAGCTCGTGCGCTTGCCCGTGCCGTAGCCGCGCGC
>JAFQUG010000309.1 GCA_017408625.1 Clostridia bacterium
ACAAACAATCTTTTGTAGGGACCGGCCTCCCGGACGGTCCGTTTGAGAAGTGAGTTTGTAGCCACCCGGGGCGTCGAGGACGTCGCCCCCTACGGTTGGTATCTTTGGGGGTAAAAAAACAACACGGAGATTGATTTTGATACAATCTCCGTGTATTTTTCGCTATTTTGTCAGCCCCATCGAGCTGTGTTTTTATTTTTTCATTTACAGCATCAGCATGGAATCGTGCTCGCGAAGCGTGCCGTTCTCATACAGCAGCGTCTTGACCTCGTACTTGCCGAATTCCAGATCCAGCGCCGTGCCCATCACCGTGCAGGTGCATGCGCGTGCTGCGTCCAGGTTGTTGAACAGGCGGATCATGTATGTCTCGCCGTCCATCTTGCGGAAAGCGGAAAGCGTGATATTGTTGTCGGACAGTGTGACGGGAGATGCGTCATACGAAACGCCCTTTCCGTGCGGATATACGTTGAGCGTATAAAACTTCTGTGCAAACTCGGTTGCCTTGCGCTCAAGCTCCGACTTATCGCAGACCTCTAAGCGGAAGGAATACTCGTGCACGCCAAGGTCGATGTAATCATAATATCTCTCGTCGGGCAGAATGGGCAGGTTGCCTGCGGGATGTGCGCAGTAAACCGAACCGTTAAGCAGCGTCAGATACAGCTTTCCGTTCTCGATAGAGCAGCCGTATGTGCCCTGCTTGAACACGCCCAGCACCTTATCGCCGTTCTCAACGGCCACAAAGCGGTGCGAGCACTGCTCCAGGTCATGGCAATATTCCTGCGTGCCGAACGAGGTCTGGCCGATAAACTTGCCCACCTCGGCAAGCGGGATCTCCAGCTTCAGACCCTTGCCCGCGTCGTTCCAGGATACGTTGACCTTGATATCCACGTAAGGCAGATCGCGGTAAACGGTATATCCCACACGCACGTCGGACTTGCCGGTGGTATATTCGCTTTCCAGGCGAGTCAGCACGTCACCGCGCTCGATGACACGCAAGGCTGTCTTGCAATCAAGTGCCTTTTGCTCTTGGCTGATGGTCTTGAGCCACCAGCCCCAGGGGTCGGCATTGTCGGTAAAGGTCACGGGAGCAAACGCGCCGCCGCCCAAATACTGCTTGCCGTCCACTTCAAGACAGGCAAGGCATCCGCATTCGGCGCAGAAGTCGAGCTTTTGGTTGCCGATCTCAAAGTGGGTCTGCGGCGTCTTGTCCACGGGCACGCGATCCACCTTGGTGATCTTGACGTCAAAGCGAGTCAGCGTCATCGGCTTGAGCTTTGCACGAACCGTAACTCTCTTTCTTCTGTCCATATTGATGGTAGAGCTTTCCTTGGTCAGCTGAGAAACGCAAACGCCGTGCTCATCACGGACTTCCGGTGCATACATCTTGGGATCTCTTGCATCCATCGCATCCATGATCAGCATTTCCAGATCAAACACGCCGTCGATCTCGTAAGGATGCGGATTGAATACCGCAAACGGGAATTCACCACCCGCACCGCGCGTCCAACCCTCGTACAGCTTGAAGAACGCACGCGAGAACTGCTCGTCCAGAATCTCCAGGGCATGATCGGCCTTGCGCAACGAGGACACGTTGCCTTCAAGAATGCTGGTACCGGACAGCACGTCGTGGAACTGAATCATGGCCATGATGCGCTGCGCCTCGTCCATCGCTGCCTTATCGTATGCAAAATCGGTTTCAATGGCTGCGCGAGCGCAGATCTTTTCGGTCATAAGCAGCATATCCTCAAGCTGTGCATATCTGCGCTTGAGCGCGCTGACAGAGGAATAGCACTTGACAAAGCAGGGCTCGAGTGCATCGTCCACAGACGCCGTCGGCGTTGCTGCAGCGAAAAACTGCTCGGGCGTGGAGTGAATGACGCGCACGCCGTTGCCAAGCTGCTCCTGCATGAATGCACCGATCTCAAAGAGGTCCTTTCTGGAAGGGCCTCCGCCGTGGTTGCCGATGCCCCACAAGGCAAACGCGACGTCCTCGTTTTCCCAAGGACGCATCTTTCTCTTGATGGCGTTAACTGCGTTACCAAGCTCGGAGCAATAAATGGTATCGTCCTCAAATCTTGCCGCCTTGACCGAGCCCCCGTCAAATCCCTTCCACTCAAAGAACATGGACGGCAGCTCCATCATGGGCTTGAGCGGACGGCAGAAGATATAGCTGTCGTATCCGGTCTTGTTCAGGATCTGCACAAGTCCCTGCGTGTGACCGAACGAGTCAAAGTTGACCGCAGTGGTGGGACGTACACCGAATTTTTCCTTGAAATACGTAAGGCCTGTCTCGATCTGACGCACAAAGCCCTCGCCGCTCGGTACGGTGCAGTCGGGCTGGACGTACCAGCCGCCCATAATGTGCCACTTGCCTGCATCCACCAGCTCCTTGATGCGGGAGAACAGCGCGGGATCGTATCGTTCGATCCACTCGTACAAAAGCGCCTCGTTGTGGCAGAATATATAATCGTATTCATCCGCCAGCTCGGCAGCCGAATAAAAGGTTGCCAGTGCGGCAGAGGCTCCCTCGTTCCAGTCCCATTGCCAGACGGGATCCAGGTGCGCGTTACAGATCAGATGCAATTCCTTCATCACGTATCTCCTCCGGATTCAAGATTTCTGTTTTTCATTATAACACAGGCTCCGCCACTTGTCAATGACGGAGCCTTTGTTTTATTGGTTCTTTTTGAATCTGTTTTCTGCATTGAGCGCAATGCGATCGTTGTATTGCGCGTAAGCGCGCAGGTCCTCGGGAGAGAAATCCGCAAAAATCCCGCGCAAAAACTGCTCTGCGGCGCGATGCAGATCGGGCATCATACGCTCGGCTGTCTCGGTCAGGCAAAGATGCATTACGCGCCTGTCCTGCGAGTCGCGCACGCGCTCCAGCAGGTCGCGGCGCATCAGATGCTCCACCGCTTTGGAGATATTGGCCTTAGCCAGGCGGCTGTAGGCAATGATATCGGTTGCAGTGTTCTTATCCGGATTGTTATGCAAAAACAAAAGCACAGTCAACTCGGTCGAATTGATATGATATTCCTTGCAAACCGGGGCAAGGCACTCCTCTAAATATTGCTCCATGGTATACAGCTTTCCAAGCCATTCGGAATAATGCATAGTGTCTCCTTTTAGTTTCTTTTCGAACTATTTCTTCCATTATACGCTCCCGCACCTTGCTTGTCAAGAGACTTTTGCAAGGTTTTTATCACTTTCCCTCTTTTTTGCACATTGACAAACGTACCCTGTTCGGGTATAATGGATATATACGATATGAAAGGAAATAAGCCTATGAAATCCATGTGGAAACTGATCCCCATCATGCTTTGCATTTGCATGCTGCTCCCTTTGGTTGCCTGTACGCCTGTCTCTGAGAATTCTGATCCATCGGAGAGCGAAGGGTCGTCCGTGCATGAAGCAGACACCTCGTCTCCCGATTCCGGGTCCGAATCCAAGTCCGAGTCTGAGTCCGAAACCACACCCGCAGAGGGTGAGATCGACTACTACCCGGGCATGAGCTACGTCAAAGAGGAAAAGGAAATCTCTGTCGCAGGCTTTGATACCCAAAAGCTCGGACAGGTCGCAAGCACCTTGGATCGCGGTGTTATTTCGCTTCTTTGTGCCAACTTCGACGACGGTGACAAAACTGCCGACGGAAAGCTGGCCTTTCGCGATGCAAGCCTTGCAACCGTCAAGGACGGTGCGCTGCATTTCATGTACGACGGGCAAGGCTACCCGGGCGGTTGGTCCACCTTCTCGCCCCTTGCGCCTGCGTCTGTCAAGGACAATCACCAGGTGCAGCTCTCCATGGATATTGCAAGCTTTGCGCCCAATGCATCCTCCACGGGCACGCACACCTGGATCTCCACCTTTATCGGCTGCTACGTTTCCAACTATTCGGGCAAGATCCCGGATGCTCCCGGTGACGGTCTTTGGTTCTCGTTCTCCGAGAACGACGTGATCACAGTCATTGGCGGCACGGGCGGCGGCTGGCCTGCAGGCTTTGCCTCGGTCAAGATCCCCCGCGGCTTTGCCGATATGCAGCACGTGGACATCGTATGCACCGAGAATTACGATACCTATATTTATGGCACGTTTGACGCCGGCGAGAGTGTGCTGCTGCTCAAGACAAGCATGAACGATTCTTTGCTGACCGTGTATGACGCTAACGGTCAAAAGGTTGCCGAAACCGCCAACAGCATGGGGCACTATGCGGGCGATTACTTTGTGTTCTTTACTCACATGGGTGCTGCCAGAATCGATAATCTGAACATTTATGCCTGCCAAAAGGAGGAAAAGCGCGTGGAGACCGTGATCACAGCAGTTCC
The DNA here is from genome assembly GCA_017408625.1 of Clostridia bacterium. The sequence goes on from JAFQUG010000309.1 coordinate 4,323, forward strand.
CGACCAGGGTGTCACACCCGGACTTGACATGACGGATAAGACCGACCTTGTCAGCATTTGCTACTCGGTCTGGTTTGACGGCATTCTGGGCACGGGGAACGAACCCGTAACCGATTTCAACAACATCACCGAGGTGCTCGAGGGCAAGCGCGACTGGGGCGCGGTACATGCCTTCCACTACTGGGCAAAGCCCGCGCAGGGCTACTATCGCTCGACCGACATGCAGGCTGCCAAGAACAATCTGATCCTCTTGGGCGAGGCCGACGTGGACTTTATCATCCTGGACTACACCAACGCAAACGACAGCTATATCTCCAACACTGCCATGGGCAAGGTCTGGATGTTTGACCCCTTAGACACCCTTTGTCAGGCAACGCTTGAGCTGCGCGCCGAGG
>JAFQUG010000310.1 GCA_017408625.1 Clostridia bacterium
CACGCGCGCCCAGGTCGCACCGCGGAACAGGTACACGGTCAGCAAAATGAATATCGCAATGCTGACGATACCGGATAAGATCGATCCGGATGAGAGCAGATTGACAAAGGCGCCAAGCAGCGTGATCGCGCCCATAGAAATGCAATAGACAAGCAAAAAACGTTTGCCAAACTGCTCGCGCTTCTCATCTCTTTCGCAAATTTGCTGCATTTCCTCGGAATATTCCATCTCCTCCCACGGATTGCGCTCACAAAATTCTGCAAAGGTCTCGCCATGATAAGGCGCTGCACCGTGCGAGGTAATCTTTGCTCCCAGCTGCTCGGCAATCTGCTCAGCCGACAACTTTTCATGCGCGGAAAGCTCAGCAAGCTTTTCCTTGGCCTGAGAAAGACGTTGATTTTGCTCGGTCACGCGGCCGCGCCAGCCCGCCAGCACGTCGCCGCACTTCTCGGGGCTTTGGAGCATAAGCGCGATCTCGTCAAGCGAAAAATCGGCGTGCCGCAGCTCGGAAACAATGGCAAGCTCGCGCAGGTTATGATCCGAAAAGACCAAATATTCCCTGCCTCGCTCCCAATATTTTTCGGGATGCACCAGCCCCCGCTCGCAGTACAGTCGCACGGCACGCTCGGTCAAGCCCGAGCGTTCGCATATCTCTTTCATTTTCATGACAGTGTCCTTTCAAAGTAAAAATGGGTTGCTACGCAATATCCTACACCGCCCGAGCCGTTTGATCGCAGGGGCGGATATCATCCGCCCGCGGGAGGCTGATAGCCTCCCCTACAAGCAATCATGATCGGTCGTGCAGCATATTTGCTTTGTGTAACAACCTCATTTTACATTCATACCTTGGGTAAGTTTCAAGGGATTTGACTCATTATTTACAGAAAATTCATCTTCTGTCGCTCTCGGGGTACACCGCGCGGCTGCCTCCCACGAACTTGGGGCGCGTGCGTGCACAAAGCACGCTTGCCTGCCCGATGGTGCTCTGCGAAATTCTCACAGGCACTGCCACGCTGCGCAAATGCATGCCGATCAGCGTGCCGCCAATGTCCATACCTGCATGCGCCTTGATGGATTCCACCGCGCAGGGCTCTTGCATATTCGCCCACGCAGCGGTTGCAAACGAGCCGCCTGCCTTTGGCTGCGGGATGACGCAGACCTCTTCAAGACCGTACTGCTCGGCACATGCTCTTTCCACGATCAGTGCGCGGTTGAGGTGCTCACAGCACTGCGCTGCCAGATACAGGCCACGTGCTGCGCAGGCCTCGGAAATGGCCTCGTAGACCGCATTTGCCACCTCCGGTGCGGATGCGTGGCCGATGCTGCCGCCCGCAATTTCGGACGAGGAGCAGCCGACCACCAAAATCTGACCCGCCTTGACGTTTGCCGCGTCCAGCAGCTGCTCGACTGCCAAGGACGCCTGGGCTTTGATTTGCTCTGTGCTCATATCAGCCCTCGTATGCGTCACGGTCGCAGATCAGCGTCACGTCAGCGTGCAGATTGAGGAAGGATGCGGGGCAAGAGGTGGTCACAGTTCCCGCAAGCATTGCCTTGACAGCCTCATGCTTGCCCTTACCGTTTGCCAAGATAATGATCTTCTTGGCGGAGAGAATGGTACCCATGCCCATGGTCAGAGCCAGCTTGGGCACTTGATCAATGCTTTCAAAGAAGCGTGCGTTTGCCTCGATGGTATCCTCGGTCAGCCCTGTGACGTGCGTTGCGGGATACAGGGCCTCGGCAGGCTCGTTGAATGCGATATGACCGTTGCGGCCAATGCCAAGGATCTGGATGTCCGCGCCGCCAAGTCCGCGCACAAATGCTTCGTATCTGGCAGCCTCTGCTGCGGCGTCGGGAGCGCTGCCGTCCGGCACGTAGGTGTTTGCCTTGTCGATATTGACGTGGTCAAACAGCTTGGTGTTCATGAAATAGCGGTAGCTCTGCTCGTTTTCGGGCGAGATGGGATAATATTCATCCAGATTGACCGTGGTGACAGCCGAAAAATCCAGTTCACCCTTGTCACACATGGAAATCAGCTCGGCATACAGTCCCTCGGGGGTAGATCCCGTCGCAAGACCCAGCACGCAAGCGGGCTTGCTCTTGACTACGTCGGCAACCATATCCGCACCGACGCGGGACATTTCAGCGTAATTGTTACAGCAAATAATTTTCATCACAAAATCTCCTTCCAGAAATGTAGGCTTACCACTTGTCGCTCTCGTCCTCGGGAATGACTTCCTTGATGGCGGCGATTGCACATTCGATCATGCTGTCATCCGGCTCAAGCACGGTGATGTGTTGCAGCCAGACACCGGGCAGCGAGATCAGACGGGTCAGGAAATTGTCATATCTGCCTGCCAGCTTGAGCAGCTCGTAGCCGATGCCCATAACCAAGGGGAGCAATACTAAGGATATGCCGGTACGTACCAGCGTGGGAAGCACGCCGTGAATGGGGCTGAGAATTTCTTTCATGGTGCCGCCGAAAATGGCGATGAACGAGGGCTCGATAAAGAACGAAACGAACACGTTGACCAACACCATAAGAATGAGGAACGAGGTGCCGCAGCGGGGATGGAATCTTCTCTGCTTACGCACGTTTTCCACGGTCAGCTCAAGTCCTGCCTCATAGCAGAAGATGGACTTGTGCTCTGCACCGTGATACCGGAAGGTGCGGCGGATCTCCTTCATCAGGGAAACGGCAGCCATATAGCCGACCACGATGGCGATTTTGAAGACGCCCTCCACCATCGAGCGGATCAACGATTCAAGCACAACGTTTGCGGGCTTAAGCGCGGGGATCAGCCATACGAACAGGTCGTAGAGCGCGGTGGGCACAAACTTGAACAGCAGAATGGCAAGACCCAGCCCCAGCACGACGCCAAGGATCATGACAAGCGTAGTGGTTACGGATGCGCCGTCTGCCTTTTTCTTTTCCTTCTTTTCCTCAATGACGGGAGCCTCGGAAACGGTAACGGTTTCTTGGACAACGGGCGCATCGGAAACGGTGACGGGCTCTTCGACTGCGGTAGCTTGCTCCTCGGTGGGCATTTCCTTGGCTACGGGTGCCTGCTCTGCGGGCGAATCGTAATTCGCCCCTACGGGTTCGGCAATGGGAGCCGTGCCCTTCTTGGCCGCTTTTTTGGCAGCCTTGGCGGCTTTCTTTGCCTCGGCCTCGCGGCGCATCTCATCTTCGGCTTCTTCCAATCCCGAGATCTCGGCAGATCTCATCAGGCACTTGTAGCCCTGAATCATGGACATGGCGAAATTATACACGCCGCGCACCACGGGAATCTTGGCGATCAGCGGAGTCTTACTGTCGTTCTGCTTGATCTCCAGCACGATCTCCCCCTCGGGATTGCGCACCGCCATAGCGGTTTTCTTGGGTCCTCGCATCATAATGCCCTCCATCAGGGCCTGGCCGCCGATGGAAGTCTTTTTGCAAGGAGGACATTTATCTTTTTTCATTTATTTACCTCCGTTTCGGAACTATGACATAATACATCACATTACATGATAGCATACGTTTATTAACATGATATGAATTATTTGCACCTTTTTCGATTTTGACTTGACTTTCATTGCTTTATGGGATATAATAGTTGTGTATGTGAAAACTCTCAATGGAGGATAAAAAATGAATTTTACAACGTTAGCAAACCTGTTTGGCGGTGAAGGCGGCGGACAGATCATCATGACCATCGTCATGGTCGTTCTGGTCGGCGTATTCTTCTATTTCTTCATGATCCGCCCTCAGAAGAAGCAGGAAAAGGAAGTCAACGAAATGCGTAACAGCCTGTCTGTCGGTGACGAGATCACCACCATCGGCGGTATCATCGGCAAGGTCATCAGCATCAGAGACGAAACAGTCGTGATCGAGACCAGCCACGATCGCACCAAGATCCGTCTGCTCAAGAGCGCGATCAGCAAGGTGGACGTCAAGGCAGAGGACGCACAGAAGTAAGCAAATTCGGATTTCCCGACATAAAAACGGCTCCGTACTCATATAGTATTACCAAATACGGTAATATTATGGATACGGAGGCGTTTTTTATGAATCGTATCACCAAGGGTCTCTTGCCCGCCCGCGTGCACAAAGCCGAGAAGGCGCAAAGCAGCGGCAGCTTTGCAGCGGGAGCGTTATGGGGCATGGCGTTTTGCGCAATCAGCGGCCTTGCTTTGATCTTTCTTGGCGCACTGATCGCCTATCTCTCCCCCGATCCCGATGCTTGGATCCTGCCGCTGGGCTTTGGCGCGATGGTGCTCTCCTGCCTTGCAGGAGGCTTGGGCGTGGGCCTTAGATGCGACTCGGCCATTCTTCCCTGCTCACTGCTCTGCGCTTGCATCTACGTAGGATTGGGGCTGTTGCTTGGGTTGTTCTTTGGCGGTGAGCTGCGGCAATCCTTGACGCTTGGTCTTGGCCTTGGCGCATCGCTCGGCATTCGCGCAGGTCTTGTTGCCCTGTTTTGCGCCTCGGCCGTCTTGACTGCACAGGTCAAGAGCAAAATCGCGGCAAGACCGAGAAGGCACAGATAAAGAAAAACCCGCACCTGCCAAAGCATGTGCGGGTTCTCTTTATTCATCGGAATTATTCCACGTTATAGTAAATTGCGTCCTCGATGTCAAAGCTCTCGACACGCATGTCACCCGGATCAAACCAAAGCGTGATACCGCCGTTCTCGGGATACCAGCCTTCGCCGGTTGCAAGCGAGCCCATTTTGTTGGAGGTGCCCCAAGCGCCCGTGATCATGCCGTCCTGATCATAATCCAGGTAGCAGACCAGCATGACTGCCTTGACGTTGTCCGAATCGATCTTGAGATCGTCCAGATCGTTGATTCCAAGCTTGGCGATCAGATCAAAGATCAGGTTTTCCCACGGGATCGCGATCTCGGCTACCCAGCCGCTGCCATCCTCGCGCACCACCGTCGCGCCCTTAAGACCTCCCAAGGCCTCATCCTGCGAGTCCATGACGTAGTCCACGGAAGCTGCAGCGTCCGACGTGATGCACTGCACGGTGACTTGCGCAGAGCCGTCCTCTTGCAGACCGAACGAATAGAATATGCCGCGCTCGTACATGCCGCTTTGGCCGCAAAGGCCGCCAAGATCCAGCTGGATCTGGAAGCAGTCGCCCTGATACGTGCCATTCTCGCAGTATCTGATCGTGGTATCGTTGACGTCAAACGCCATATATACGTATTCGGTATCGCAGGTCACCATCATGGTAAAGCCGCCGTCATTTCCAACCTCGCCAACCCAAGCGTCGAGATTGTCTTTGTCATAGCGTGCGCTCCAATAGGGCAGCCAGTTGTTGGTATGCCAATCGCCAAGGTCTCCGTCCATGACCAGCACGTCCTGCAAGGAAGGAATGGGATCAACGGGAAGCTCGGTATCCCATTCGATCTCGGTCGTCCACTCCTCGGTCTCTACAGGCCAGGTCTCCTCAACCCACGTCTCCTCAATCCAAGGGCCCTCGGTCCATTCCTCAACCCAGGTCTCCTCGACCTTGGTTTCGATTCCGATGCCTTGATCGGGATGATAGAGCACGTCCTCCTCGGGCACTACGCCAAGGATTTCGTCACCTAAAAACCGGTCAAGCACAGCGTCCAGGTCCAGATCTCCGAGCAGCTCGCCCACAAGGCCGTTGCCCATATCACAGGATGCCAGCATCGAGCACAGCAAAAGTGCAGTTAAAGCGAAAGCAAACAATCTTTTTTTCATATTCTTACCTCCTGTCATCTCAGTTTAGTCTATGATCGGATCCTCCACCGGCACCTCCTCGGTCTCGGGCACGGTGGTAAACATTTCAATCTCGAAATCATCAAAGAATACCCAGCCGTCAATCAACGCGCCGATCGGATCGGCCAGCAGTGTCACACCGTTAAGCCCGGGCTCCAGCATCTCGGTCGGCACGGTCACGATAAAGCCGACGGGATAGTCCGCGCCCATTTCCTTGATCTTATCAAGTGTTGCCGCATCGGGCTCAAAGGTGGTAACGTACTCAAAATGCTTTTTGGTCGAGATATTCAACCAGTAATAAAAATTCATATCATCCGATCTGTTATAGCCCGCGTATCCCACGATGCGAATGCATTCAAGAGACTCGTCGATGTGGACAAAGCCATCCCAGTCCTCCAGCTGCTCCTCGTCAAGCAAAATCTCGGTTTCGGGCTCTCGGGAGCCATCGGTCTTATACACGCCCTCCACGTACAGGTATCCGTAACCCATCAGCTTGGGCACCTCAACGTCCGATCCGTGGTCCTGCGTGGTCTGCGGCTCCTGCGTTTCGGGTGCAGGATCGGTAACGGGATATTCAACAGGCGGGGTGGTTTCCACCTCAACCGTCCCCCAAGGCTCGATCGGATCGATTGCAACAATTTCAGATTCCTCAAGACCCACAGAGGGCTCGACAATGACGTGATTCCCCTGTTCCTTCAAGTCTCCTATCAGCTCGGCAACAAGGCCATTGCCCACGTCACAGGAGGTTAAGACCGTTATACAAAGCGCGGTCAGAAGTAACATAGTGATCGTTTTTTTCATGGCGATTGCCTCCTTTCATTGTACAATATTCAGATTTTTGCTTTTTTGATTCTTCTCTTCATCTTGGCAAGGTCGCGCAGCATCTTGAGCGTATCACGCACTAAGTTGACCGACGACTCGCGGTGATTGATGATCTTGACCGGAATCTCGTGGATGGTCATACCGTACTTGACCGCCCACAAAATGGCCTCAAAGTCAAAGGCGAAGCGATCCACCTCGCATCTGGGGAAGATCTTTTTGACCGCATCCTGCGTGAACGCCTTGCAGCCGCACTGGGAGTCGGACAGCTTAAAGCCACCCGCGATGCAAAGCACCTTGATATAAGTCTTGCTGGCCAACTTACGGATGGGGGTGTAGCCCTCATAGCCGTCCTTGGAGAGGTTGCGCGAGCCGATGACCATATCTGCCTCGGGATGCTCCAAAAACGCGTCGCGCACGCGCGCGATGACGTCGGTGCCGTAGGCAAGGTCGGCGTCGGTGAACATAACGTAATCGCCCTTGGCAGCAAGCATGGCGGTACGAACGGCATAGCCCTTGCCGCGATTCTGCTCGTAGCCCACGACGCGCACGGAGGGCAGGTGCATCTGCTCTACCAGCTTGTCGCAGCCGTCCTTGGAGCCGTCGTTGGAGAAAATGATCTCGTAATCGTCAAAATTCGCCTGCATATAGTCGGACAGCTGACGCGCAGTGTCCTCGATGATGCTCGACTCGTTATACATGGGAATGCAAAGTGAAAATTTCATGATCTATCACATCCTTTGATTTATTTTCTGTATATGTAAAGCAGCATGTCCACCTCTGTGGTCAGAGTGTCCAAGGCTTGCAGCTTGGCCTTGTCTGCCTCGCTCGTGCGCCAATAATAGGGTGTCATGGAAAACAGCGCCGCAATATCCTCCTGCCCCTCGACCGTGATCTCAAAGGTCGCGCGTCTGGTTTCCACAAGCGAAAGCGCAGTCGGCAGGTCGGCTCGCTCGGCATTTTCGTAGGTGTTTTCATACATGGCGCGCTTGAGTCCCATCAGGTGCTGCTTGCCCGCTCCCAAAAGGAACAGATAGCCGCCACCCTTCAGCACGCGGGCGTATTCCTGCTCGGCACAGGGCGCGAAGATATTAAGCACGCCGTCCGCGCTTGCGTCGGATAGCGGCATGGTGTACACCGAGGCCACGGCATAGGCCGCATGATCAAACCCTTGCAGACTTGCATCCTTGGCGGCACGCGCACAGCCGAATTTGGAAAGGTCAAAGCCCAGCATGCGGTAGCCCTGCCCTGCTAAGCGGTTTGAATACCAGCCCTGCCCACAGCCCGCGTCGATCAACGCAGAGCCTTCCGGCAGATAGTCACGCACCGCCTGCTCCAGTACCTCGGCGGCAGGTGCGTAATAGCCCTTGCCAAGAAAGCTTGTCCGCGCGGCAATGGCCTGTTTGGAGTCGCCCCCGGGCATGTGTCCCGTGGCAAGGTTGACGTACCCTTCCTTGGCCACGTCGAATTGATGCTTGCCGCCTGTGCAGCAAAGCACTTTTCCCTCGATCCGCACGCCGTTTTTGCACACGGGGCAGACCAGGATATCGGTCAGATTGTCTAACATATCGTATCTCTCCGTTCTCTTCCCACCAAGGCAAGATACTCGTCGTAACTCAAGAGCAATCGCAAGGCGTCCAGCAGTGCGTTGGCTGTCATGTCCGCGGGCAGTCCGCAGGCCTTGGCGATCTCTGCGCGACGTGCCTTACTGTCTGCACCGCCCGAAAGACCGTCCAAGAAGAAATCGGTCTTGGAAAGCGGATTTTCGCGGTAACGCTCGGCCGCGTCAGCCTTGGCATAAGGAGCAAGCAGGTCGTAAAGTAGCTCTCTGTCCATGCCCTCCACGCCAAGCAGTCCTTGCGCACCCGGCGCTTGCTTGCGGCGTTCCTTGCCCTTGATCTGCGGGATGTACAGCTGGATCAGCCTGTCCTTGGGGATCAGGCCCGAAATATGCGATCGGATGACCTTGCCGCCACTGTCGCTATCGGTCAGCACGATGATCATACTGCGCTCGGAAAGCTTTTGCAAAAGGCTTGCAAGCTCCGAATTTTTGAACACGCCGAATCCGCCCGTGGAAATGATCTGCGCCTCGACGATCGAGGACAGCTTGATCTTATCATATTTCCCTTCCACGATGATGGGATACGGGATCACAAGCCTTTCCATCATAGAACTCCTTAAAACAAATATATCAAAAGCACCACCGCACCAAGCAGTATGCGGTAAACGCCAAACGGTGCAAAGCCGTGGCGGGCGGAAAAATCCATTAAAAATTTGATTGTCAGGCGCGAGGTCACGTACGCGGCCACACCTGCGACAAGCAAAGTAAGCGCCGCCCGATACGGCATGCGCAAATGATTTTGCAGCATAAACCCGGCAAACCCCAAGGCCTTGATCCCCGATGCACCAAGCATTACGGGCACGGCCATGAAAAAGGAAAACTCTGCAGCCGCCTTGCGGGAAAGCCCCAGCAGCATGCCGCCGAGAATGGTAGCTCCCGAGCGGGACGTGCCCGGGATAAGCGAGAGCACCTGAAAGCATCCTATGCCAAGCGCGGTGGCGACTGACATCTGCCCCGTATCGCTCACGCGGGGCTCTCTGCCCTTTTGCAAGGCTTCAATGACAATAAACAGCACACCGTACAAAATCAGCATACAGGACACGACTGCGGGAGTATACAGCAGCGCATCCATATCCTTGCCGACAAGCTTTTGCAAAAGCGCATCGGCCAAGATCCCCGCAACGCCTGCGGGTACGCATCCAACAGCAATGCATATGCGCGTGCGAAGCACGCCTGCACGGGTTTCCGGATCTGCCCCTATGGGAAACAGTCGCTTGCCGTAAGCGGTGATCACTGCCAGAATCGCGCCAAGCTGAATGGCGACCAAAAAGAATTCCATAAACTCGGCGGAAAACTGCGGGTGCATGTCAGTACCCACGTGCAAGGCAAGCAGATCCTCAAGCAGGATCAGGTGCCCCGTAGAGCTGACGGGCAACCATTCGGTCACGCCTTCAAGAATGCCGTAAAGCAACGATTTCAGCAGGTAGAAACCCATTTATCTCCTATCAGAGCGAATCGGGTCTGCGCTTATCAAAGCCACGGGGGCTGCCTGCGCGCATGATATCGCCCTCGCGTATTTCAAAGGGTACGCGGCACCAGAAAATCATGGAAGGATGCGGTGCCGAGGGAATGGCTGTGCCGTCTGCCGAGTAAAGCTCGCAAACCTCAAAGCCGCGGCCGATCTTGCCGGGAGAGATGACCTCAGCCCCCTCGCCCACGCTGACCTTGTTTCTCTGCACAAAGCGGTAAAGGCTTCCCTGCTCTGTTTGCATGGGCACGCCTGCCGCCGTCAACGCATCTGCTTCCTCTTGATTATATTCCACTGCCGTTGCGAAATATGCCTTTTCACGCATATATCCGCATTCCCCAAGCAGCTGGGGATTGTTCATGGGGTCGTCCAAGTAAAATCCCGTGCCGTAGGTGCGGTGAGAGACGCTTTCCAGCTCCGAGAGCCACTCGGGATTGAACTCGTAGTGCTCGGGGTCTGCCGTATAAGCATCCATGGCCATGCGGTAGGCATTGGTGACCACGGCCGCGTAGTACGCGCTCTTCATTCTGCCTTCAATTTTGAAGGAATCGATGCCGCTCTGCATCAGCTCAGGGATACAATCGATGGTGCACATATCCTTGGAGGACATGATAAACGTGCCAAGCTCGTTCTGCTCGATCGGAATGGGCATTTCGGGTCTCTTTTCCTCAACCAGCACGTAATTCCATCTGCAGGGCTGCGAGCAGGTCCCGCGATTGCCGTCGCGTCCGTTGAGCGCGTTGGCGAGCAGGCATCTGCCGCTGTAAGAGACACACATCGAGCCGTGCACAAAGGCCTCCAGCTCCACGTCCTCGGGCAATGCCGCGCGAATGGCTGCGATCTCGGAAAAGCTCAGCTCACGCGCCAGCACCAGTCTCTTTGCTCCAAGTGCCGCCCACGCGCAAGCCGCTGCGGGGCTGACGATGCTTGCCTGCGTGGAGATGTGGATCTCCATATCGGGCAAAATTTCTTTGACTGTGGCAAGCACGCCCATGTCGGCTATGATCATGGCATCAATGCCGAAGTCCTTGATTTCGTATAAAAATTTTCGCAAGAGCGGGTATTCCGCAGTGCGCGGCATGGTGTTGACCGTCAGATACAGCTTTTTGCCGCGCGCGTGGGTATATTCCACCGCCTCCTTGAGCTGATCGTTGGTAAAATTATCTGCCGCAGAACGCATGCCAAACATCTGTCCTGCGCAATACACAGCGTCCGCACCGTAAAGCAGCGCCGCCTTGAGTTTTTCAAAATTCCCCGCGGGGGATAAAAGCTCGGGCATGTTGACCCCTCCTATGTGATATCGTGGGAAATACACGTCCTATCTATATAGACGCGAAAATTCCGAAAATGTTCCGTATTTCGGAAAATTTATTTCCGAGTTTCCTTTTCTTGTGCCTTTTTTTCTCTGGCTTTATTGATAGCGGGACGGATAACCTGGGTAAAGACGATGACTCCGATCAGAAGGCAAAGCGTC
>JAFQUG010000311.1 GCA_017408625.1 Clostridia bacterium
TCCTTCGCAGGAAACGCCGATGATCTCTTCCACAAATGCCTTGGGGAGATAGAACTCGTCGCCTCTGCCCATCAGCACGGCCTTGGTGCTGGAGGCGTCCAGCCTGACCTGCTTGCCGCTTGCAAACGCATTGTAAGAGCCGGCCTTGAGCACGATCATATCCTCGGTCAGAACCTCGGGGATCTTAACCTTGGTCTGTACGGTGGTGTAGCGGTAGTTGAAGCGATCGTTGGGAGCAGCATCGCCAAGGTCAAGGAATTGCATGACGTTGCCGTCTGCGACAGAGTTGTCTGCCCACTTGAAATCAAAGGTGTCGCCAAGGTTCAAAAGCGAGCGTGCGATCTTGATCTGCAACACGTTGCCGCGCAGATTGTATTCCGCTTCGCCAACGGTTTCAAATTCCCAGGTATCGTTGCCCACAAATTTTTCTACCGAGACCTTGCCGTTCTTTTGGGAACGGTTGATCAGAAAATCATAGCCGTACCAGCCGGTCTGTGCATTGCAATCGGCATCAATAAAGAGGTTCATCCAATTTGTGCCCTCGGGAGAGGTGATATCCTCGGCGCACTCTGCGTAGAAGTAGAGATTGTCAGCGTCGGAGGAGACCTTGCAGGTCACAAAGTCGTTGCGGCCGGAGGTGTTTACGTAGCGGAAATCACCAACGTAGGAGAAGTGATCGCGATCCACGGTGTCTCCCCGGTAGTCGCGGTACTCGGGGCCTACGATATACCATTGTCCGAGGTCGCCCTCAATATCAATCGCCCACTGCTCAAAGGCTGCTTCGCCGACGCGAGAGCCCTTGTACTTGCGGATGTTCTGTACCATCTGGTAGAAGTAGTTGTCGTTGTAGCCGCCTGTCATAGGCTCGATATCACGGGAGTATTCGGTGTTGAATGCGTCCACATAGTACCATTGATATTTGGGAACGCTCTGGTTGACTCTGTACTCGTTACAAATCATCTGACCCTGTGCGGGATTGTCCACGGAGCCGCCCCAGCGGCCTGCCCACCATTCGTTCCAGCCCGTGATCATGACCAGCGGAGGATCTACCTCCATCGCGTAGTCAAAATGCTCCTGGAAGGCAAGGCCCAGGCCGGAGGTGGTCTTCATGAGTGCGTAACCGAACTCCCAATCACCCTCGTAGTCCGGAATGCCGTTTTTCTTGGTATAGCTGCGGCCGCCGTTGGTGCCTGCGCTGCCGTTGGCCCAGAAGCCGCACATGACCACCATCTGCTCCACGTCGCCCTCGGGGGAGAGACCGGGAGACTGGGGATACATATCTGCCCATGCCCAGCGGCCCTTACCGTCCTTGGAGGTGTACCAGCCGTCGCTTGTAAATGCCCAGCTTTGACGGGCAGTGAAAAAGTCGTTTATTTCGTCGGGAAGGGTTTTTGCCAGTGAATCGGGATAGAAGATCAGCGGCTTGCCGTCCCACATAAACCACATATCGGCATACTTGCCGGTCGAATAGTAGTTATTCCAAAGGGAATTCAGCGAAGCGGCAGCTAAGGAGTCGGTGTTGCCGCAATGGAAGCAGATCTGCGGCACGGCATATCCCTCGGTACGCATCTCGCTCCAGACGCGCAAAAGCGTTTCCAGATTGTGCTCGTAGATAATGCCGTTGGTGGCGTCCACGTAAATGAAATCCACGCCCGCCTCGGCAAGCATGTAGCCGTGCTTGCGGATGACCCATTCGTCATCCGAGTTATAGTAGCCAAAGTAGGGCTCGGCCCAGTAGTGCGCAAAGCCGAGGTTCCCCTGCGGGATCAGATCCCAAACAGCATCCACACCGCCCGAAAGGTAAGCTGCCGTGTGGTCAAACAGGGGATTTTGTCCCTGCTTGGTGGCATTGTGCCACATAAAATAGAAGATGCCGACCTTCTTGTCACCGGGGGTGGCGGTGTCTGTGCCCACGGGAGTTGTACGGTCCGCGTCGTCGGTTGCTACCCATGTGTCCGCAAAAACGTCACGGGAGTTCAGCATATCGATGGGATCGGTCGTGTAACCGGTCGATTCGCCCGAAACCTTGATGTTGCTCAGCTTTACCGCTTTTTTCATATGATGTGTCCAAATACGCGCATAGCCCGTTTTTGCCACCGGTGTGCTCAGAGGCTCGGTAATGTCGGGGCTGTCGCTTCCTTCCAGATAAAATTCCAGCTTGTCCTCAAGGATCACCAGTCTTGCCAAGGGCGTTTTTGTGCCCGCGTCGTCATAAAAGATCGAGATCACGTTGGTAACCGGATCATCCTCAATGATCAGGCTGACGCCCTGGGAAAAGTCCACGGGGCAGGGGAGCATGGTGCAGCCGGGCCATTTGCCCGTGCGCAGACCGATCTTCTGATCCTTCATCAGGATCCATACGCGTGCAGACTCGTGGTTGGGCGCGGCTCCCGTGCCGGACAAACGCAGGCCAAAATAGGCGGTGTCGTAATCTGCTTCCGGTTCAGGCTCGGATGAGGTCAGCTTGAACTGATATCTGGCCGTTACGGTCTCGTTGAACGAAAGACCTATGTTCAAGCAGGAAAGCGTGTTTGCGTTGAGCGAAACGGTGCTTTTTTTCGCTCTTCCTTCACCGATGGAGAATGCGGGATCGGGATTGTCCTCGGAGTATACGTGCTCCTCCGAGATGATTTTTTCCGTGATTGTCACGGTCTGCTTTTCAAAGCTCAGATCGGTTGTGTTCCGGAAAGGCCCTTCCTGAGGATTGGAGCGGTCCACCTCGGGAATCTGCTCTTGCGTGTCCTGCTCGGTGGCACTTGGCTCATCCTGCTCGTTTCGACAAGCAAACATGCCAAGCAGCATGGATGCGCACAAAAGGCACAGCAAAATTCGTTTGATTGACTTGGTCATAAAAACCTCCTCTTTGCTGCGGGATCACTGCCCCGCGTATAAATCGTGGTAATAAATGTTGTTTTGTTCGGTTGCTATCGGCCTGTAGGCAA
>JAFQUG010000312.1 GCA_017408625.1 Clostridia bacterium
CAAAACTATCGTCGAGGTTATCTGAACAGAATTCCGTAGCCCCAACCAACCCTTCCTCCACTCTTGAGTCGCTTCACAAACGCGCGGCGCAGGGAAGTATTTGTGGGCAGGCGGTCGGGATTGCGCTCGGCCGTGTCAAACAGGCACCACAGGCTCTCGCCGTCCGAGTCGTCCCAGGAGAGGATCTCAAATTCCTCCATGAATTTGCGCACGTTGCTGTGCTCTGACACAAACTCATTCATACGAGGATACAGCAGCCATGAGTGGCATACAAACGGCACTTTGCCGCCCGGGCATTGCCCCTCTGGCAGCTGCGGCTCCAAAAACGCCTTGGCGCGCGCAAAGGAATCCTCGTAAAGCGCAGGGGAGAGCGGTTGTCCCGAGCGCGGAATGTGCATGTTGAGCACCTTACTCTCCTTGCCAAGCGAAATGCCGTCCTTTTGATACTCGCGGCCGAAATCCACAATTTCAAACTGCAAACGTCCCAGCGCAAAGCGGGTCATTTTGAACCAGCCGGGCATCCAAAAGGCCACGAACATGCCGCGCACGCCGCGCACGAGCTTGCATTCCTCCAATTTGTATTTTAGATCGGACATGGAATCGTGCCAGATGGCGTCGTCAATGCCGCGCTGTGCGTAAAGAATACGCAAATGCTTTGACATGCAAATGAACAAGAGCAGGTCTGTTGTGTGATTGTGCACACCCGAAAGCCGCGCTGCCTTTTTGCTTTGCGCAGTCAGCGCACCAAAATCGCAATCCGCGTTCGCTTCATAGGTCGCGATCGCATCCTCAAATTGCTGCTTGGCCTCGGGATTGGCCATGAGTGTGTCAAAGGCGGCAAGAAGATGCGCAGCATCGGCGGGATCGTACGCAAAATCCCCCAAGAACCAAATCAAATAGTCTCTCATCGCATTCCTTGATCAGCGGAACAGAATTCCAAAGCCGTAACCGACTCTGCCGCCTGCTTTGAGGTGGGCAACGAATGCGCGGCGCAGCGAGGTGTCGGTGGGCAGACGGTCGGGGTGCTGCTCCATGGTGTCAAACAGACGCCAGAGGTCCTCGCCGTTGTTGTGGTTGCTTTCCATGATCGTGAATTCCGAGAGGAATTTGTAGGTGTTGAGATGCGGCGGCACGAATTTTGCCGTGTCGGGGTAGAGCAGCCAGGAATGGCACACGAAGGGCGCGGGCTGATCTTTGGGGAAGGTTGCCTTGTAGAATTCCCTGGCGCGCGCAAAGGAATCCTCGTAAAGCGCGGGAGAGAGAGGCTGACCCGAGCGCGGAATGTGCATATTGATCACCTTTTGACCCTTGGCAAGCGTGATGCCGTTTCCTGCAAATTCGACAGGGGAATCAACCAGCTCAAACTGCAATCTGCCCAGTGCAAAGCGGGTGAGATTGTAAAATCCGGGGAACCATCCGCCCACAAAAGAGCCGCAAATGCCGTAAACGGCGCGGCATTCCTCCAACTTATAGCGCAGATCCAGCATGGAATCGTGCCAGATGACAAGCTCAATGCCGTGCTCGACGTACAGCTCGCGCAGATGCTTCGAGAGCATGATAAAGAGCAGCAGGTCGGTGGTGTAGTTGTACACGCCCACAAGTCTGCCTGCCTCTTGCGTTTGGCGCATCAGAGCGCCCCAGTCGCAGTTGAGATCGGCAACATACGCGGCATAGGCGCGCTCAAAGGGGATGCGTGCCTCATCGCAGGCGCAGATTTTGTCATAGGCATCCAGCAGGTGTGTGGTATCTTCGGTTGCATAGTCAAATTCCCGGAAGAATTCTTCAAAGTATTGTCTCATAATAGCTCCTTACAGGGTGAAATTTTTGGATCATGGAGGGGATCTGCTCCTTTGGGGCGTCCGTGTCTCCGTTGGGTCAAGTTTCTTATTTTCATCATAACACAAACCCCTCGAAAAGTCAACAAAAAATACGGCTGAACCGATTGCCCTTCCGGGCGTTCGGCTCAGCCTGTTTGGATATTATGCTTCGGGGATGTGGTCAAAAATAAAGGTCTTATTGTTCATATCGGGATCGTCTTTGCATTCGGTCACGTGCAAAATGATCGACACCGCCCCCACCGTCATCTCGCCCTTAAATCCGTTTTGATCAAAGACGTATTTGTCTCCTTGCGGTACGGCAACGGCATTGGCATAGGAATCGATTTCGAACGGAGAGATCTGGAGACCGAAGGAAATCTCATGATTTACGCGGTAAATCACCAAATCGGGTGCCATGTATGAGGAACGCCACCAACCTCCTTGCCCTCTGACGTGATATTCGCTTGCCACGGGGGCGTCAAACAGGCGAGTCAGTGTCAGATTTGCGTACAAGAGGTTATATTCCGCTTGGTTGCAGCCCTGCGGCAATTGCGGGTAGCTTGCGTATAAGGTTTCCCATTCCTCTTGTCCGATGGGCTCGCGCGTGATACCGTCGGTTTTGTACCATCCTTCAAATTCCAGGTAGATATTGACCGCTGCGCCAAGACCCAACGTGCAGGCAAGCGCACCGTCCTTGATCTCATGGACGAAAAATTCACGGTCTCTGCCAAGGTCACCGCCGGTTTCTTTTTCCTCAATCAAGCGACCTTGCCCATCAATGTATACGCTGCGTCCACGAGAATAGTGGTCAAGAAGCACGGGTACACCGTTGCTTTGTGTGAAAATGGCAATCGGCTTATAGGTTTCCATCATCAGGAGCAGTTCCTGTATGCCGTCACCGTTCAGGTCGCAAAGGGAATAGCAATATGCGTTTTGTCCGTTCGGGACTGTGGCTTTTTGGGAGAAGCCTGCATAGGGACGCATGTCCATAATTGAGCAAAACAATGCGTGATACGTCTCATAGTCTGCTTGAGAGGTAAAGGAATACAGATCGTCGTAGTCGCCGTTTGCCCATGCTTTGCTGTCATAATCTGAGTAGAGCTGTGCGATGCGCTTGTAAACGGTAAGCACGTCATCATAGCTTGCAACGGTGAAAAGGGGCGGGCGCTCCTGACTTTCGGGTTCAAGCGCGGGTTGGAAGTAAAAGCCCACGTCCTTGGTCGTTATGTGAACGTCGTTCAGGGAGAAAATGCCCATTGTTTCGTTATCTATCACGTATTGATATTCCTGCCATGTGATCTCGGTCTCCACGCCATTTTCAACCTTGAAATAATGGCGCTCCTGCTCGCTGCTTCTGTAATAATAGTGTGCACCTACCAAGGAGCCGTTTTGCAGCGTTTCGATATGCACCGCATAGGGCTCTTCTCTTTCCATGTACCAGAACGTACCGTTGCCATCAAGCTCGACCAGGGCATTGGCAAAGCTTCGTACGAGCACGGGAGAGCCGTCTTTGAGCGTCAGCAGTGTATACAGCGTGCAATTCTTGGAAAGCAGCACAAGCTCGGGCGAGGCGTCATTGTCCAGGTCCTTGAAGGCGTAGCCCATCGCTGTGGCGTCGGTGCATTTATTCACAGCGTCGTAAAGAGCAGCTTCGATCTCGGAGGCCTTTTTGGGTGCGACCAATTCCTCTCCTGCCTGCTTTTTTTGCAAGAGAGAGCGATAGATGTCAAGTATAGGGGTGTATTTGGCGGTTGCTTGCAAGGAGTCGGATGGCTGTGACTTGCATGCGGCAAGTCCAAGCAACAGGATGATGCAAAGCAAGAGTGAAAATAACTTTTTCATAGAAATTCTCCGTTTCAGGCTCGTTTATGATATATAACAAACGAGAACACGAAAAATTTGCTTTTTTTCATTTTTAAATAAATTTTACGGCAGTTCCGTACGCCATGATCTCTGCAGCGCCGTCCATGACGGCGGAGGAGGAGTAGCGTACGCAAACGATGGCATCCGCGCCCATAGCCTCGGCCTGTGCGATCATGCGATCGGTGGCCTTTTTGCGCGCGTCATTCATCATTTCGGTGTATCCCTTGAGCTCGCCGCCCACAATGGTCTTAAAGCTTGCGGCAATGTCGCGACCAATGTGCTTGCTTTGCACCGTGCTGCCTTGCACCATGCCAAGCGTCTCGATTTGCTTGCCGGTAATGAAGTCTGTTGTAAAAATTTTCATAAGAAACCTCCTTATTTGTATTGATTTGATTGTAGCATATCAAAGCGTATTTGTCAACAAAAAAGATTTGACACACGGGCTGCGGAATTAGCGGAAAAAATGAACACATGACTGATTCTCGAGAGGTAGACATGTGCTCAAACAAATGAATATGTAGTTGCCGCAGACGCTGGCGATCAATGATCGCCCCTTGTATAAGTGTCTTTGTTTTGGGTTTTATATTGTAAACCCTTTACATAATTCCCAGTAGGGGCGATCATTGATCGCCAGTGCCTGCGGCAACTAATTTTTTGTATACTATCCCGCTAATTTGTTATCAAGCTTTTTTGTTCAGTTGGGCATAGCCTTTTTGCCCGGCAGCTTGCGGCAAAGGCGGTAGAAGTAGTACGCGCCAATGACGAAAATATAGATCTTCTCTGTGAAAGTCTTATTTTGTATGCTTTTTCCAGGCTCAAGCAGGAAGGAAAGGAGGAGGGGA
>JAFQUG010000313.1 GCA_017408625.1 Clostridia bacterium
CCAACGAGGATTCGGTCAGCATGTGCTATACCGTGATGAATGCCGCGCATTGCAATATGAATGCGGTGATCTTGAGGAGTCAGGGATATGGCATAAATCCGCTGCAAACCGATTGTGAGTACTACATCATGAATGATCTCCCCGAGCTCAAAAAGCTTTTGAGCGATTATTTCAGCATCGTGGAGAGCGGAAAATAAATCAATGAGCGCACCGATTGCACAGGCATTCGGTGCGCTTGATGCATATCATGCAGCAATCGGTGTGTTTGAAGGCAGAATTTACAAAATTCCCAAGCCTACGTATTTACAAGACAAGGGAAATATGGTATAATGTATAATCCGGAACTGTATCCGGATCCCTTTATATGGAATTTTGAACTAGGAGGAAGATATCCGTGAAAAATAGAATATCCTTCCGCACCGTTTTATCATTTTTATTGACTTTGACGTTACTGGCGGGCGCATTTGCCGCCTGTCGAAATAACACGCCACCCGAATCCGCTACAGAGGATTCGACCTCTGATCCCGAGGAGCTGATCACACGCCCCGGGGAGTATAACCCGGGCGAGGAGCAAACCACGGATGACAGTATGCTGGATCCCGACGATCCCACCTATGAGATCGCGGTCACGTTCAAGGACGTTATGATCTCTGCCGTGTACGGCACGGGTCAGAACAAGGATGCTGCCGTTGCCCATGGCTTTATTCAGCTGTATAACGTTGGAGAAGAGCAGGTTTCGCTCAAGGACGCCGCTCTGTATTACCGCGAGAGCGCGGAGGAGGGCTACCGTCAGTTTACCTTTGCCGAGGACGCCGTTATCGAGGCGGGCGGATATTATCTGATCCGTATGGCCGAGGCAAGAGAGGGTACACAGGCGTACGATCCGACGTTTGCCGTGCTTTCCATCGAGTCGTATGATGCCGAGTGGGCTGTCATTCTGGATAATAAGGATATCCAGCTTGCGCTTGCACCGAGCGGGCAAGAGATCGACGAGGATTGCGCCGTTGAGGAAATTGACGGAACGGTATCCTGCTTTATCGCCGCCGAGCTTGGCTACGACTCGCATTTTGCCGTGGACAATATGTCCAAGAGTAAGGTTGCGGTGCGTACCGCGCTGCAGCATTACAGTGGCTTCCACAAGGTTAATCTGGCCCAGGCGACCACCGCAAAGCTGACTCAGACCTGCCCCGAGAGCTCCAAGGGCGCAAATACCGTCGTGGGCTCCAAGGTCAACGAGGTGCTGTTTTCGGCCGATGCGGGTATTTATTCCAAGGGCTTTGAGCTTGAACTGAGCGCACGTGAGGGCTATACCGTTTATTATACGACCGACGGCACCGATCCTGTCAAGAACGGAAAAGTCTATTCCTCTTCCATTTCGTTGACGGATTCCTCGGAAATGGCCTGGGGTGGGACGATCAACGGTGCAATTCAGAATATGGGCGGCGACTACCGCCCGCAGAGTAAAACAATGCCGGGAGGCTACGTGATCAAGGCGTACGCGACCAACGGCACAGACTCTACCGATGTTTTTACCAACACGTATTTTATTTCCGATACCTTCAAGGACTACGGTGTGAGTATGATGTCCTTGTCCATGGATAAAAATCTGATCTATGGAAGTCAGGGCTTTTATAACCATTATTACGGAACGGGCGATACGGGAAACCAGCGTCAGACAGGTATGCTGGAGGTGTTCTCGTCCGACGGACAGCGTCATGGCTCGTCCTACGTAGAGCTCGCCATCAGCGGACACGGCTCGTCGGGTTGGCCGATGAAGTCGATGCGTGTTTACTATAAGGGTATCAACAATACCGCTGTGGGCACAGACGGTGATCTCAATTACGATCTGTTCGAGGGCTACGCCCGCGACAACGATGGAAACGCCATCACTGATTTTTCGCGTCTTTTGCTCCGTAACTCGGGCAACGACTGCATGGATTCCTTTATCCGCGATGCGTATATGCAAAGAGTTTGCCGCGATATGGACGTCTATACCATGGCGTACGTGCCCGTGCTGCTGTTCATCAACGGCGAGTTCTGGGGGGTATACAATGCGCGCGAGCGTTACAGCCCCGAGTACGTGGAATCGCACTTTGGTGTGGATAAGGAAAACGTCGGCCTGATCGAGAGCGATTATGACGGCCTTGTCCTCGGAGGCGATCCCGGCGCGCCCTTCATTCCCATGGACGGAACGCAGGCGGACGCGGACGAGTTCAACGCGCTGGTCGATTACATTCGCTCGCACGATCTTTCCGCCAAGGAGCATTTCGAATACGTGACCGACCGCCTGGATATCAATTCCTTTATGGATATGTATATCGCGCGCCTGTATTTCAATGCGCGTGACTGGCCGGAGAACAATATCAAGGTGTTCAAGAACCGCGTAGCGGACGATTCCTCCGGCATGGACACCAAGTGGTATTTTACGCTGCTTGATATGGACATGGGAATTGCGTTTTATCCCGAAGGGCACTGGGCGGATACCTCGGAAAAGGCAAATTTCTTTGGTTGGATCGATTCCACGGGCACAGTGGTAGGCACCATTATGCACGGCCTTTGCAAGAACCAAGAGTTTAAGCAGATCTTCATTTCCCGCTTTGCAAAAACGGTCAACGATATGCTGACTCCCGCATATCTGGAGGCAGAGCTTGACGCATTGATTGCAGAGCGCGAGCCGCTCTTGGAGCTGCAAAGCATGCGTTGGGGAGCTTCCGAATCACAGTATCAGGCCTCGGTGGACAATATGTATAAATTTATCAGAGGCAGAAACGACTACGTGCTGTCCATGCTGTGCAATCATTTCGGGATCTCTCTTTCGGATCTTGAGGTGATCATGGACAAATCCGTGACGGTTACCTATAATCCCGAACGTGCGGACGTGACCGTGAACGGACAGAGCGTGACAGAGACGGGGCAGCAATTCGACTTTGAAGGCAACTCGCAAACGCTGTCTCTTACTGTAAAGGCGACTCCCAAGTCGGGATATGAAGTGACGTCAATTATGTTTGTTCCCGTATCGGGCCAGATGCAGACCGTGCAGGGAAGTAGTGCTTCCTTTACAGTGGATTGCTCGGGCACGGTCATCATCAATACCCGTGCACAGGGGCAGCAGGGCACGGTTGCGGGCGTGCAGAGCGGTATCACCGCAAGCGGTCACTCTACATATTATCTGGCACCCAACGGTGAGCTTTATGCCTGGGGCATGAATCAGAACGGAATTCTGGGCATCCCGGGCAGCGGAAACGTGTCAGTACCGACGCTTGTGGCCTCGAATGTAGCCAAGGTGGAGGTCTGTCACAGCAACGACTGCGAAAATAACAACAACCAAACCATGATGGCGTATCTGACGCTGGATGGCGAGCTTTATACGGTTGGCAGCAACAGCGCAGGTCAGCTTGGCAGAAACGGTACGGCTACGGATGATAAGCCGGGAAAGGTGAATTTTGACGGCAAGATCGTGGATGTCAGCGTCGGTCACGACCATATGCTGGTATTGGACGATCAGGGCGTGCTTTGGGGCGTGGGCTCCAATTCCTACGGTCAGCTTGGCAAGGCAAACGAAGGCGGACATACTACCTCCTTCCAAGTCGTGGCAAACGACGTCAAGCTGCTTGCAGCAGGACGCAGGAACACCTTCTTTACCAATAGCAATCACGTTTGCTACGTGCTGGGTGATAACCGTTGGGAAAAGTTCGGCACGGACGCAGATCGTTATAGCTCTCCCCATAAGCTGCTTGCGGGCGTGGCATATATGTCCACGGGCGAGCACCAGGTGGTGCTGGTGACCACCTCCGGCGACTTGTTCTATGCAGGCTGGCGCTCCTTGCACGGCTTTGGCCAGGGACAGGGCGCGGGCGGCGCGGTCAAGCTGACCGGTGGCGTCAAAAAGGCAGTGCTGCACCATGCCAATATGATCATTCTCAAGACCGATGGCTCTGTATGGGGCTATGGCAGCAATATGGGCAATGCCATGGCAGGCGTGAGTGCAACCTCCGGCTCACCCGCCAAGCTTTTGTCGGGCGGTGTCAAGGATATCGCGGCGGGCTATGAATTCAGCGCGTATCTGTTCGAGGACGGTACGATTGCCGTGCAGGGCTCGAATGCCTCAGGGCAGGCCGGTAACGGCAAAACGGGCGGCAGCGTCAATATGGCAAATCCGCTGTTTTGAGTGTAAAATGCAAAGTGCAAATTGAATTAAGAAAAGCCGCCTTTGGGCGGCTTTCCGTTTTATATACGTAGGGGAGGAGTATTTGTTGATCATATCAAGAAACTTTTCGCCTTCTTTACGCAAAGTGACTCAAACTTTCACGAACCGTTCATATCCGAGTGCTATAATGGTTGCGAAATACGTTGAAAAGAGAGAAAATATGTCAAAATTCCAAGAAAAGCTATATAAGTTTATGTACGGCCGCTACGGCACGGACAGACTGAGTCGCGTTTTGTCGATCACCTCGCTGATCGTGCTGATCGTCTCGCTCCCCGTGTCCTGGATATGGGGGAGAACCTTGCCTGGAACCATCGCAGCCACGGTTTTGTATGCGATCGCATTGGGTCTTTGCATCTGGAGCATGACGCGCACCTTTTCGCGCAAGATTTATAAAAGACAGGCTGAGAATGCCAAATGGTGCGCCTTTGAATATAAGGTGCGCTGCCTGTTCCGCAGACATAACGGAAACAAGGACACCGATACGCACGTGTTCCGCGATTGCCCGAAATGCAAGGCCACGCTGAGATTGCCGCGCGAGAAGGGCAAGCACACCGTGCGCTGCCCGCGCTGCGCAAAGTCCTTTACGGTCCGCGTCCGCGCCGCCAAAAAGAAAAAGTGAATCAAGAGTGAAGCTCCACCGTTTCGGTGGGGCTTTTTCTATCCTCCGAGTGTCATCCTGAGCGTATTCCCTCCCAAGATCCTTCGCGGCGCATTTTTCGCCTGTCATCCTCGAGCGCAGCGAAGGATCTTGGCGAAAAATGCTTGCTCGAGGATGACGGGCAGGGGCTCGCTCAGGATGACACTCGAGGCGGAGGTGCGCCGACATTCGGTGGTACCCATCGCATCCGCGGCACTTGTGTCATGTACGCATACCTGCGGACAAGATCGCATATATTTTCCTTGTAAGGGGGTGAGGGTATGCGCAGCGTGATGGTCAACAGGGCAGAGGACATGGGAATTGAGCGGCGCACCTATCTGCCGCCTATCCTTTTGCGCATGCTTCCCGAGCGGTTGATCTCGGAGCTGTATGCAGGGCATCTGCCCGAGCATATTGAGGAGATCCGACTGCACACGGGGCGGTGCGCAAGCGTGGTGGCAGACGGGCGCAATATCCTTTTGCGTACCGTGCTGAGCGCGCAGGAAATGACCGCCACGCTGACGCGCATGTGCGGCGGCTCCTTGTATTCTCATGCTCCCACCATCGCAGAGGGGTATCTGACGCTGGACGGCGGCGTGCGCGTCGGGGTATGCGGCAGGGCCGCTTGCGAGCAGGGCGAGGTGATCGGGGTGTACGACGTGTCTGGGCTTTGCATCCGCATTCCCGCCCATTTTGTAGCAAGCGGCAGGGAGATCTGCAATCTCATGCAGAAATTCCGCTATACCAAGGGCGTGCTGATCTATTCGCCGCCCGGCGTGGGTAAGACCACGCTGTTGCGTGGAGTGGCCATGGCGCTGGCTTCGGGCGATGACCCCAAGCGCGTGGTGGTCATCGATACGCGCGGCGAGATGCCGTTTTTGCAGACGGGGGCGGCCTTGTGTCTTGACGTGCTGGTGGGATATCCGCGTCGCCTTGGCGTGGAGATCGCCTGCCGCACCATGAATGCGCAGGTTATGATCTGCGATGAGATCGGTGACTACAATGAAGCCCTCGCACTTGCCTCGGTACAGAATTGCGGTGTGCCGCTGGTTGCCTCGGCGCATGCATCAAGCGTACAGGAGCTGCTTTGCCGCACAGGGCTGCGGCTTTTGCACGACTGCAAAATGTTCGGTGCATATGTGGGGATCTCGCGACATAACGGCGGTTTTTCCTATCAGATCACCGATTGGGAGAGCGCGGATGCTTGCATTTAAGCTTATAGGCGCAGTTTTACTGCTTGCAAGCGGCGTAGGACTTGCGGTTGGTGCGGCTCGGTTTGAGCGTGCGCGACTGCAGGTGCACGACGGGCTGATCTCACTGATCTTTCATATCAAGGGCCGTATTGACTGCTATGCCATGCCTGCCGAGCAGATTTTTCTGGAGATGGATAAGGGAATTTTGGCCGACTGTCGGTGCCCGGGGCAGATCGATTCGATCGAGGCGCTGCTGCCGCATGTCAAAAGCTATCTTGATCCCGAGACCTATCGTGTGCTGCAGGCGTTCGGGCAGGGGCTTGGTGGCGGCTTTCGCGACGAACAGATCAAGCGGTGCGATTATTACATTGAGCTTTTGCGGCAAAAGCGGATGCAGCTGGAGGGTGAGCTGCCCGCAAGAGTCAGAACAAACGGAATGATTTGGATCTTGTGCGCCGTGGGCGCAGTGATCCTTTTATGGTGAAGCATGGAAGTTGGATTGATCTTGAAGGTAGCGGGTGTGGGGCTGCTGGTATCGGTAGCAACGCAGATATTGACCAAATCGGGCAGGGATGAGCAGGCAACACTGGTCACGGTGGCGGGCATTGTGGTAGTGCTGCTGATGCTGATCGAGCAGATCGGCGCATTGTTCTCGCTGGTGTACACTACCTGTGGCTTTTGATATGGATATGCTCAAGGTTTGCGGCATTGCCATGCTGTGCCTGGTGGCGGTGTGGCTGCTTCGCTCCTGGCGCGCGGAAATGGCCTTTCCTGTGCGTGCCGTGGGCACGGTGCTGATCTTTGGCATGATCCTGAGCGCAGCGCAGCCCATCCTTACCCTGATCCGTGGGATCTCCGAGCAAAGCATGCCGACCGAGCATGGCGAGATTTTGCTCTCGGGGCTGGGTATTTCGCTTTTGTGTGCGCTTGGGGCGGGGATCTGCCGCGATTTTGGTGAAGGAGGGCTGGCGACCGTCATTGAGAGTGCGGGGAAGATTGCAATTGTGCTCAAGGCACTTCCGCTGATACATGAAATTTTGGGAATGACAAAGGAATTTTTGAATTGAGAAAAGCACTGATTTATGTCTTGCTGATGTTGCTGATCGGTATAGGTCTTGGCTTGCCCGTGTCTGCCGAGGCAGCGGATTACAGCACGCTGCCTGAGCAGTACGTGGCACTTGAGGAATACTTGCCCACCGAGCTTTCGGAGATTTTACCGGATGGGTTATTCTCCCATGACCCCGCAGACGTACAGGCCGCACTTGCACAGATGATTTCGTTTTCGGGGCTTATTGCGTTGCTTGTGGATTTGGTAGGCGTGCATCTGTCAGAGAGCGGCACGCTGCTGGCCTCAATCTGTGGCCTGTTACTGCTATGCGGTCTGTTGCGTGCCTTTGGTTCATCGCACAATATCGCGTGGGCAAGCCTTGCGCCCAGGCTTTGCCTGTTTGGAGCGGTGGCGGGCGCGGGATATGCGGCCGTGAGTGCCATGGTGGAATACTTCGAGACTCTGCAGGTGCTGATGGGCGGTATGCTGCCCGTGATGAGTGTGATGTACGTGCTGGGAGGCAATCTGACGCGTGCTACGGTGGGGAACGCCGCGCTTGGCGTGGGGCTCAACGTTTGTCGCATCGTGTGCGCGGGTATGGCCCCGCCCCTGTTTGGAGCGTGCATGGCCCTGTGTATGCCCACCGTGATGGATGCGGGGATCGATCTCTCCCGCTTGTCCGGGTTTTTCAAAAAGACCTATACCTCTGTGCTTGGCGTGCTGACGCTGATTCTGTCGCTCTGTCTGTCCGCGCAAAATCTGATTGCCTCACGGGCTGACAGCGTAGCCATGCGCAGCGGCAGATATGCCATCGGGCAAATGATCCCCATCGTGGGCGGTGCCTTGGGTGGCTCACTGGATACTCTTGCAGCCAGTCTTGGACTTTTGCGAGGCTTGGCAGGCACGTGTGGGGTGCTGCTTTTGTTGCTTTGTTGCCTGCCTGTGCTTTGCCGCATGCTGCTGTTGCGCTTGCTGTTCGATCTTGGCAGCGGGGCGGCGCAGCTGATGGGCTGTGCACCCGAGAGCGCGGTGCTTGCCGAGGCGAGCAGTCTGTTTGGCTACATGGCGGCGGCAGTGGCCATGTGTACGGCGGTTTTCTTGATCGCGGTGGGCGCGTTTGCCTCTTGCGCGGCTGCATGGGTGAGCTGAGATGGGCGGGTATTTGTATACGCTGGCCGCAGCAAGCGTGCTGATTTCGCTGATCTGCGCTCTGGTGCCGTCGTCGGCTACGCAGCACGTCAAGCTGCTTTGCAGTCTGTGCGTCATCTGCCTTTTGTGCGCACCGCTTGGTAAACTGATGCGAGCGGTAAAAGACGGTGAACTCGATCTACCGCCCGAATGGACCGAGCCGCCCGCAGAGGAATCGGAGCAGGACATGAGCCAGGTGGCGGAGTCTTTGCTTGCAGGGCAGCTGCAGGATCTGCTGCAAAAGGAATTTGCGCTTGCACCCACGGAGTGCCGCATATATTCAGAGTGGTCGGATGCGGGAAAGGTGACCCGGGTCACGCTTGTTTTGTCGGGCAAGGCGATCTGGCGCGATCCCGACCCGATCAAAGCATACGTGCAGGGGCTTATGGGTTGCCCATGCGTGGTGGTATTGGATTGATTTGGAGGTAACGATGTATACAGACGGCATTTCGGACGTCAAGGGAACGGTCGGGCAAATGAAAAAGAGCGGCAAGCTCTGGATCGTGCTGTTGGGCGCGGTGATCGGCCTTGGGCTTTTGGTGATGGGCAGCTTTGATCTGCCGCTCTTTCAAAAAAAGCAGAGCGAGCAAAGCGCACCCATCTCGGAGCAGGCTGAGCTGCAGGCTTACCGTGCAGAGCTTTCGCACGAGATCGCGCAGCTTTGCGCGGGCGTGCGCGGTGTGGGTAAGGTGCAGGTCATGGTCACGCTGTCGGGCGGGTACGAATACGTGTACGCCCGCGACGTGCAAAACAAAACAGGCAACGACAGCCAAAGCTATGAGGAATCCTACGTGCTGGTCGGCTCGGGCAGCTCGCAAGCCCCCGTGCAGCTTGTGCGCCGATTGCCGAGTGTGGCGGGCGTGGGCATTGTGTGCGAGGGCGGGGCAGACCCCGCTGTGCAAAACGAGCTTGTGGCTTTGGTCAGCGCGACCTTTGGCATCGGCACAAATAAAATTCACGTCAGTGCGTCACAATTTGCGCAATAGGGGCATATTATCTGCTTCTCGCTAATAGAATATAGCGTAACAACAAAACGGAGGGCTTACATATGAACATCAAAAAGGTAATCAATACCATAGGCGATTTCTTTAAGAAAATGGGCAAGCGTAACCTGATCATCGCAGGCGCGGTCATCATGATCGGCCTTGCGGTCTACGTCAACTGGATCTTCTTCTCGGGCAACGACGCAGACGATTCTTACAAGTACGATCAGAGCGCGGGCATGACCACCAACTACGGCACCACGCTGGGCACGGGCTCGAATACGGGCAATCAGAACAGCACCGCCACCGATTCCGCTTCGTATTTCACCAGCGTTCAGGTTTCCAGACAAAAGGCGAGAGACGAGGCACTTGAGGTGCTCAATTCCGTCGTAGACAACCAGAACGCCACCGACGAGGTCAAGGCCGAGGCGGTCGCCGAAATCAGACAGATCGCATCCGAGATGGAGGACGAGGCCAAGATCGAATCGCTGATCAAGACCAAGGGCTACGAGCAATGCGTGGCGGTCATCAGCGGCGAGAATATCAGCATCGTGCTTCAGCACGAGGGCGAGCTGACCGCATCGGCACTCGCGCAGATCAACGCCATCGTCTACGAGCAGACCGGCATTTCCCCCGCAGGCGTGAGCATTATCACCAGAGAGGGTTAATTTGCTTGCAAAAAGAGGCTGAGAAATCAGGTTTAAGAATTAGCGAACTCTTTGAAATAGGCCACCACGTGTATGTGGTGGCTTTTTCACGCCCTGCTCTTGATAAAAGAGCGTCCAAAGGATGCATCTCACCCACCGCAACCGCGTCATTATTTCGCGGCAATGCCGCGAAATTCTTCCGCTGCGGTCCCCCCTCTCCAGCGGAGAGGGCTCA
>JAFQUG010000314.1 GCA_017408625.1 Clostridia bacterium
GCATCACACACGTAAGGCATCACAGCCCATTGCACTGCCATGCACGTAGCACAACGCTTATCCAGACATCCGCAACGTGCGCAGTAAGGATGTTGCGGATCGGTGATCTTTTTATGCAGATACGCATATTGGCGCAAGGGCTTGATGCCCGAGCTTTCCTCCCGTACTCCATAGATCACGTTGGTATTCTCCAGTAATTCTTTCAAACGCTCAAGAGCCGCAATTTGGCAATCCGATGCCATGCGGAAGGCGGCCTGCAGAGCCGGCAGTTGCTCGGCTTTTGATACGTAAAGCCAACCGCTGCGCGCATGCGCGTCGTTTCGCATAACCGACAGCAGCGTCATCAGACTCACTGCCAATGCCTGCCCGGAATAGCTCATTCCGGGTAATGACACCTGTCCCTGCAAGGGTGCAAGCTCGACCGTGTGCAAGGGCATCAGATCAACGCCCCAAAGCTCACAGGCAAGAGAGATACAATCCTCAATCTGCCCTGCGTCCTTTGCTTCACAGCACCAATCGACCAGCAAGCGAAGTCTTGCCACCGTCGAAGCAAAATGCTCTGCGGCTTCTCTTTCCTGATCGGGTATGCGAACAGGCACATCTGCAAAGTCATCGATCGCATAGACCGCGCCAAGCCATGCGCTTTGCACCAAGTTCGCAAAGGTGGCGACGGAAAAGATCGGCTTGACCACGATTGCCAATCTGCCAATGCTGCCAAACACGGGCAGCACCACAGCTCCTCCCGATTGATGGGTGCAAAGTGGCATATCGTACAGCTTTTGCTCGTATTGCACCCATTGGCGTGCCGAGATCCCCAAAGCCTCAAGCAACACAGGCCTCTCTTCCCCGCCTCGGGCGCAGCGAAAGGCAAGCGGTGCGCTTGCGGGCTTATTGAGATCGTACAGATATACGTCCTCGGCAAATACGGCTTGCCCGGATCCTGCTTGGTAACCGTTCATCAAAGCTTTCTCCCGTCTCGCAGCTGCTGTATGGTCCAGCCGTTGAGCATGCAATCGTCCTCTGCCTGCAGCTCGGCAAGCAAGCGGTGACGCATGGTGCGTAAAACTTCTGCATAAGCAGGGTCATCGATCAAGTTTTTGAGCTCGTACGGATCACTTGCAAGATCGTAAAGCTCATCGGTATCGGTCAGATTCCAGGAATATTTGATATCTCCCATGCGCAGCATTCTCTGCGAATACAGGCCGAATTGCTGACCGTTGTATGTCACCATGACCGCATCGCGGTGCGCATCACGCTGCCCTGTCAGCACGGGCAAAAGGCTCTTGCCCACCATGCCGTCCGCCGGCAAGCCCACGAGATCCATGATGGTGGCGGGGATGTCCAAGGCGTTTGTATTCAGGGCGTGGCTTGTCAGCCCCTTGGCAAATCTTGCGGGGCAATGCCACAGATGCGGGATATGCGTGATCTCCTCATACATGGAATAATGCTTGTCCATTTGACGGCGGTCGCCGCAATAATCGCCGTGGTCGGAGGTGTAAATGATCACGGTATCGTCCAGCTTGCCATGCGATTCCAGCCAATCCAGCACTCTGCCGATCGCATCGTCGATCTGCGAGATCCAGGCATAATACCTTGCCACCACGGGTGCAAAGAACGCCCAATCCTTGTCCTCGGTATTCCAGTTGATGCGCTGCTGACGCTGGATATAGGGTTTATTTTCATATGTATCCTCAAAGCCGCCCCACATGGGAATCTCCGTGGGATCGTACATGTCCGCAAATTCCTTGACGGGCGTGCAAGGCAGATGCGGCTCGGAAAACTCCATTTGCAAAAGCCAGGGGTGCTCGTCCTGCCATGCATCCATGAGCGAGATGATATGCCCTGCAGTCTGATGCGTGGGCGCATACTCCTTGTCCATGTCGTACACCTGCCCCCAAAAACCATTGGTGGGCACGCACTGCGGATATTTCTCGGCCATGGGGCGCACGATCTCGGAGCGCGGTACGTACACGTCATAGCCCATCGATTGCGGCGTTGCATTGTAGCCACCCTCCCAAGGGCCGACCCAGCCGGTGTGATAGCCCAAACGGTCATGCAGCTCTCTTGCCCAGGATTCGCTGTCCGCAGGCAGCATGCCGGTATAGATCTTCTGATTGTAATTCCACAGCGCGCCGAGCTTTTCCGCGCGCTTGCCCGTCAGCATGCTCTGGCGAGAGGGACAGCACACGGGGATGGGACAATAGCTGTTAGCCAGATTGACGCCGCCCTTGGCAAGGCGGTCGATATTGGGGGTCTTGACGGGATATTTTTCGGCATA
>JAFQUG010000315.1 GCA_017408625.1 Clostridia bacterium
CTGGAGCGCGTATCTGACCATTGCTCCAACATTGCGGGATGCTTGATTGAAATGTCCCTGCACGACACCTTGGATCTGCATAGCTATTTGCATCAAGTCAAGGCGGGCGGTGAGGAATACAATAAGAATTATCAGCTGTACGCAAAGAAATATTCCATCGGGGAATAATACTGTAATAAACTTCTGTGTGAGGCGTTGTATTCTTAGGAACACAATGCCTCACACGTTTTTTGTTTGGATGTGTATTTGACACTTGACATTTACCTGCTTGTGGTGTTATAATGTTGAAGAACGGAAACGAAGGGAGCTTTGATGTGGAAGTACCAACCTTTTGGAAAACGTCCTTGTCTGACGTGGAATACGCGTATGAGCACGCCGAAAAAGCGACCGATAAGTGCATTCTCGGGTACAGCGCCGGAGGCAGACCGATTTATATGCTTGCTTACGGACCGAAAAAAGCGCGCGGACTCGCAAACTATTCCTCGGCGTTGGGGGCGCACGATCGCACGTGCTATGCCGCGTCCGGACAAACGCCCACCGTGGTGATCATCGGCGCGGAGCACGC
Source organism: Clostridia bacterium (assembly GCA_017408625.1). Next base: position 566 of record JAFQUG010000315.1, read on the forward strand.
AGCAGAGACGGAGGGCGTTGCCGCCATTATGAATCTGATATCCCTCTTGGAGAGTGGCGTCGATCTGGCGGGGAATACCGACGAGGTCTTGCTGAATGCAGTGCGTAACGTTCGCGTGGTCTTGCTTCCCATTGCAAACCCCGACGGACGCGCAAGGATCGTTCCCGAGGCAATGGTTGGGCTGACGGGCAAGGAGCTTCGTTATTGGGCGCAGGGCACGTGGAGTGACGGTAGTCTGTGCGGCTGGCCCGAATGCAAGCGCGTGCACCCGGTTTTGGGGCGCACCGAGTTTTTGGGTGGCTACTATAATGACGACGGCATCAACGTCATGCATGATAATTTTTTCCACCCCATGGCAAACGAAACGCAATTGATCTTGGATCTTTGCGAGAATGAAGCGGCAGACTTTGTATTGCATCTTCATGGTGGCAGTAATTCCATGGGAGATCTGTTACAGCCTTATTACGTGACGCGCGAGGTCAATCAAAGTATTTATGATCTGAGTGCGCGTTGCGTGCGTACGGGAGAGCGGGAAGGCTTGGAATTTGGTACACCGCGAGCACTCCCCGAGGTCGCCAAGGGCGAAAATCCTCCCACGTTCAATCTGGTCTGCGCGGTGCATCACGTGTGCGGCGCGGTCAGCGTTTGTTATGAAAGCAATGAATGTGTCATTGACGAGCCGGGCAGGCATCTGACGCATGCACAGATCGTTCGCATGCATATGATCTTGTTTGCCGAGTGCTTTGCTTTTGCCGCAGAAAAGGAGAATAAGAAATGAAAAACGTGAAAACAAAACTGATATTGGCACTGTTGTGTCTTTCGTTCCTGATCCAGACCATGGTGATCGCGCCTGCCGCAGATATAGGCGCACAGGCAGTGGAAGAGGATCTCTTCTACTGCAGAGGGGCTCTTGCCAAGCTGAACAATTCCACCGCATTGCTTTATGCATATGACAGACTTGTGGAGGGCGTTGCTGCATCGGCAGAATCGATCCAGGTTTGGGACGGTACCAATCCGTTGACACAAGCTGAGCTGGAGATCGTATTCGACGCCTACCGCCGCGATCATGCCGAGCAATTTTGGCTTGGAAACAGCTATCGGATTTCCCAAACCCATCAAAGCGTGATCAGTGTCTCCTTTGATTACCTCATGTCGGGAGAGACGTTGGAAAATGCCAAGGCAAGGTTCGAGCAAGTGCTCTCCGATACTGTGGCACAGCTTGAGGGAATGAGCGACGAGTACGAAATAGAAAAGTATCTGCACGATCGCCTCGCCGTTGGCGTAACTTACGTTGAGGGTGCGAATGCACACAATGCTTACGGAGCTCTGGTTGAGGGAAAAGCTGTTTGCGAAGGATATGCCGAGGCGTTGCAATGCTTGCTTCACCGCGCAGGGATCCAATCGCTGATCGTGCTGGGCAGCAGCATCAATCCCGGTACCGGATTGCCCGAAAATC
>JAFQUG010000316.1 GCA_017408625.1 Clostridia bacterium
CACCGAGCCCGCCGAGACCACTCCCGAGCCCGAGACCACCGAGCCCGCCGAGACCACTCCCGAGCCCGAGACTACCGAGCCCGCCGAGACCACTCCCGAGCCCGAGACTACCGAGCCTGCTGAGCAGACTCCCGGTGAGCAGACCACGACTCAACAAACAGAGCAGTCCGGTGAGCAATCCGGCAGCAGCTGCTTTGGCATCCTGCCCTTGGGTGCAGTGCTTCCCCTTCTCTCAATTTGCGGCATCGGACTTGTAATCCTTGGAAAAAAGCGCAAGGATTAAGTTCCCTCTTTGCTATCTGATACTGATAGCCGAACGGGAGTCAAACCGAATTGCCCGACGGCGATGCATTTTCGCATCTTTCGGCGTGCATTCACTCGCAAGATGATAACAAAACGGCCGATACGGAATTTTTCCGTATCGGCTTTTTGATTCTCGCCTTATTATAAGGCGATCTTTCATTTTCTGTAAAAGCTGTTTCCGCCAATGAACTCGCGCACAAGACTTGTGGGCGGGATCTCGTCGTCCACGTCGGCTTCATGAACAAAGTTGAGCACCTTGACGATGCCTCGCACCTCTTCATAGTACTCGTCACCCGGCTCGACCTCCAAAAGCAGCGGGAAAATGTGCTTTTTGAGCACGGCCAGCTCGTACAGCGTGGCACTGTTGAAAATGACGTCGGCTTGCTCCTGGAACGGGAAGATCCAGCGCGCCTCGCCGCGTCTGACCGAATCCCACATGGACAGCGTGCGCGAGACCGTCGCGCCACGCGTTTCAAAATCGCGCACGATGCGTCGAAGCAAACGCAGGTAACTTGACGGAATGCGGTTATGCAGATCCAGATTGAGCGGCAAGAGCGGGCAGACGAACATTTTGAACACCGCATCGGGTGCAAGATCATCGGGCAGCATGACGGGATTGAGCGCATGCAATCCCTCGACAATGATGACCGAATCCGCATCCAGCTGCAGTACCTGCCCCTTCCATTCCCTCTTTCCCTGCTTGAAATTAAACGAGGGCAACTCAACCTGCTCACCGTCCAAAAGCGCGCGCAGATGCTTACCAAACAATTCGGTATCAATGGTATTGATATGCTCAAGGTCAATCTGACCGTCAGGGCCCGGTGCGATTTTGTCGCGGTCGATATAGTAGTCGTCCAAACTCATCAGAATCGGCTTTTTGCCGTGCACGCGCAGCTGCGTGGCAAGGCGGTTAGCCGAGGTGGTCTTGCCCGACGAGCTGGGGCCCGCCAGCATGACCGCACGCGCACCGCGCGCACAGATCATATCCGCCACCTGAGAAAACCGCTTCTCATGCAAGGCCTCGTTGACGCGGATCAGCTCACGCACGCTGCCCCGCTCTACCATTTCGTTGAGATCCGCGACAGTGCGGCATCCCATCAGATTGCCCCATGCAATCCCCTCACTGTATACGCTGTAGTAATTGTCCATCTCACGATAGGGCGCGACGCGATCGGGGTCTTTGGCATCGGGAAACACAAACACAAAGCCGTCTGCCGTGGGATAGATCTCCCAAGTACGCAGATATCCCGTACTCGGTGCCATCTCCCCATAAAAATAATCGGCAAAATCACCGTATTCGTACACGTCCAGCGTGGGATAGGTGCGGTAGGAGAGCAGCTTGGCCTTATCGCTCTGCCCGCGCTGTGAGTAAAGTCTGATTGCCTCAGACGTAGGAATGCGTCTGAAGGTCAGCACAATATCACGCGCGACAATATCCGCGACCTGCTTGCACAGACGGTCCGCAGAAAAATCCTCGACCTCGCTGACCTTGATGTACAAGGCCGATCCCAGCGTGCAGCGCATGGTGGCGCGTGCGCTCGGCCACAGCTCGTGCAAGGCCAAAAACAGCACGAATTGTGCTGTGCGCGTATATGCTCCCTTCCCCTGCGCATCGGCATAGCGTAACAGGCGAATTTTTCCGCCTGAGGCGGCCATTGCCTTTCTTTTGGACTCACGGTCGGGCAGCACGTCCTTGTGTCTGAGTGGAATATAATTGAGCGAGAACACGTCTCCTGCGATCTTGGCGACCAAGGGACGCTCGGACAGCTTACTTGAATCAAGCCCCAGTTCTTTGATAATATCCAAAAGCGATTGCCCGGGGCGGGCTTGTGCTTCTCTTCCATCTATGATCAATTTCATGATATTCATTTCCTCCTTATCTTTGGAAATCTATCGTACAGTGTATGCACCGAAATGCAAATCTATGACTCAAAAACAAAAAACGGCTGACTATCGTGCACACGGTAGTCAACCATTATCGGTGGTCTGTAGAAACGCCTGCCCTTATTGCAGGCCTATACCCGGATATTGTTAGAGATCTTCCTTTGCTTTAGTATACCATATAAGACGATTTTTGTCAATACCCCCCAAAAAATGCGCCTGCCCCACAGGGGGCAGGCGTCAATTCTGAGATCAGTTCTGCTCTTCAAGCACCTTTTCCAGCGCCTTATTGATCTTTTCCACGGCCTTTTTGACCGATCTTTCGTTTCTGCTGAGCAAGGAGCTTACGGTATTGGTGCCCGACTCATGGATTGCGCGCATGTTTGCGCTACCAAAGGTAAAGGATACGCTGAACAGGTTGATGGGGTCAATTGCAACGCTGCTCACCACGCGGTCCAGCATCTGAACCGACTGCGGATCCTTACAATACTTGCTGGTCAGAGCAACCTCGTAATAAGCGGGCTTGACTCTGTTATAGCTCTCGGACGCATAAGCCTCCAGGAAAATACCCAGATCATCGATCTGATCGTAGCAGGTGGAGGGTACACCGTACAGAATGACCTCA